>NZ_LWMU01000069.1 GCF_001639275.1 Methanobrevibacter oralis | reverse complement strand
AAAACAACACCAGAAGCACTAATTAAAAAACCCATATCATACAATACAGCATTACTACCTAAAATCGAAATATTCCTATTTAAATTAATAATATTAACACCTAAACCAGAAAAATCACCTAAAAATATCAAATCATTGAAAGGAACATCAGATAATAAAACACCACCACTATCAAAGAAATTAAAGAAAGTAGAATTAGTAACAAAATTATTTATACCTGTAACATTAAGAATAGCAGATGCATTGCTTTTTTCAAATCCACCTGTTTCATCAATATATTTAGCAAGAATATCATAAACTCCAACATCATTTGAAATTAAAATTCTTTCAATAGCTTTACCATTAGAAACTGGAATTACTTTAAACAATTCATTATTAATATATAGATCAACATGACCTCTGTTTATAATTTCACCATCATTAGCAACTATATTAGCGATAAAGTCCACTCTTTCACCTTTTTTAGCAGTGATATTATTTATTGTTAATTCTGTTTTGACAACCTTAACATAAATTACTTGAGTTTCATCATCTACAGTAGCAGTGATTATTTTTAATCCAGATGGAACAATATAATCAGTTGAAAATTCACCATTTTCTAATACTCCATTAATAACGCCTGAAGTAGTATTAATAACTACAGGACGTAAAATAATAATCGGACTATCTAAAGTTCCATTAGCAGTTCCAGTGGTGTATGTATTTAAACTAACAGTTAATCTTACAGTATTTCCTTCAGTTATTGCAGTATTATTAGTAGCTGTTAATATAACCCACCTATTAAGATTTGAACCGGATGAAACAAATCTTGATGGATTTTTATTAGTACCCCACCAATTATCATTAGCATTGACTACTGCAGAAACATAAGAAGTAACTCCCTTATGAATAGCAATTCCATTATTATCAATATTATTCAATAAAACAGAGTTTGAAATAGTTAAAGTAGATCCTCTTACATAAATAGCTGCTCCACTAACATTAGCTTTATTATTATCAAATAAAGTGTTTTTAATAGTTAAACTTCCTTCTTTTTGATAATTTCCACCAATGAAACAAATAGCTCCTCCACCATAATTTTCAGTTGATTTAGCAGCATTATTTACAAAAGTAGAATTTTTAATTGAAACATCACCTAATTGTAATCCAAATATAGCTCCACCACCATAAGAGCCAGCAGTATTAGCTATGAATGTTGAATTTAATATATCAAACTTACCTTTAAAAGCTTGTGCATAAATAGCTCCACCAGCTTTATCTCTATTATTACCTTTAGCAGTGTTATTTGTAAATGTAGTATTTATAATAACTAAGGAACCTCTTCCTGCAAATGCATCAGCAAAAATAGCTCCACCAAGTTCAGCTTTATTATTAGCTATTATGGAATTAATAATTTTTAAATTACCAACGTTATAAATAGCTCCACCATTATTTGTAGAAGTAGAATTAGATAAAGTTATGTTAATTAAAGTTAAGTTACCAGCATTACCTAACAATGCTCCACTTTCACTAGATAGGTATCCATTAATTAAAGTTAAATTATTAAGAGTTAACACACCACCAGTATGTATGTAAGCTAAACGACCATTTGCTCCAACATCAATTATAACATTGCCTTCACCAGTAATATTTAAAGTATTAGAAATAGATAAACCAGAAGCTGAATGAGTTCCTTCTAAAAGTACAATCTGACCTCTCTCAGCAATTTCTATTGCATGAGCTAAACTAGCTACAGGAGTTTCTCTAACTCCATTGTTAGAGTCATTACCGCTAGGAGATACATAAATAATATCTAAAATTTCTAAGACAATTGGTAATGTTACATTTGCATTAGAAGATGAAACATAAATATTATTATCCTCATTTTTAAGAGTGTATGTTACAATAGCTTTTCCATTTTTAGTAGTTGCATTTTTATTTAAACCCATAGTGTTTGTTTTAAATTTAACAATAATTCCATCTGGAATAATACCTTCTAAATCACCAGTCCCACTAGTTGAATTATATTTAGTAAATGAAGCTTCAATAGTTATTTCATCTCCCGGTTGGGCATTTGAAGGTGAATAACTTGCATCCATCATAACCCATCTTTCAACTGGAATTAAAGTATTTGCTTTAGAATTACTTCCCCACCAATTATCATTAGCAGTAATTGCACTATCATTTACCTCATTAGATTTATTCAATGCATAAGTGTTATCATTTTCTTTATTTAATATTATTGAGTTAGAAACATTTAATTTTCCTGCATTTACATAAAAAGCAGCTCCATTAGAAGCAGCATTACCAATAAATATTGAGTTTTTAATAGTTACAATACTTGTTAAATCATTAATTGATTGATAAATCGCTCCACCATTACCACCAACATTATTAAAACTTTTAATAGCTGTATTGTTAATAAAGGTAGTGTTTTCAATATTAGTTAAAGTACGTGCTGTAAATATTGCTCCACCATTACCAATATTTGCTATATTATTTTTAAAAATACAATTTAAAACATTTAATGTACCAGTAGTAGATGAAGATGCTCTTGTAACATAGATTGCTCCACCAATTTTAGCTTTATTATCTGTAAAATTAGTGTTTACAACAACAACATCAGCAGAATTTGAATAAATAATACCATATGTGGTTGTAATTGAGGTCATATCATTGTTATGGAATTTAGAATTATTTATTAATAATTTACTTTTGCTTTGAGAAGCAATTGCTCCTCTTGAAGCAATATTTTCATAAAAATCACAATTATTAATGGTTAAATTAGCTTTATTGTTAATAATATTTCCATTAGAAGTCCCAGTTGCTTTATTAGAATAAAAACTACAAGTATCAATAGTCATATTTCCTTCATTTAAAATAGCTGAAGCAAAAGCAGATTTTGCATTAGTAAATTTTATGTTTGTTAAATTAAGATTAGCTGTATTTTCTAAAATTCTTAAGGAATTACCACCTATAACAACATTACCCTTACCTTCAATACTTAAAGTTTTATTAACTTTTAAAGTGTTTGTAATAATGTATTGACCATTTAAAATGATAATTTTACCTGTATTGGCTATTTCAATAGCTTTAGCTATGGTAGCTACAGGTGCATCTCTAGATCCATTATTATTATCATTTCCACTCATTGATACATAAATAGCATCATCATTAGGTTCGGGATTATTTAAAGTTGGAATTGGAAGTTCTTTATCTAAAGGACTGCCATCATTTAACATTTGATGATTATTTTCATCAACAATTACCCAATTATTTACAGTTACACCAGTAGGTTGACTATTACTTCCCCACCAATTATAATCTAAATTTGTAATACCATTTGAACTTGCAAAATCACTACCAAATGTATTGTTATAAATTGCATTATAATTTAATACAGTATTTGAAGTAGCTCCAATATTATAAATAAAATTATTTGGTGCAACATTATCAGCTATTACACTTTGTTCAATTGTAGTTTTGGCTCCATTATGAGTATATATTACAGATTCGCCTTGAAGACCTGTTGAAGATTTTTCAACAGTATTGCTAATGATTTTTGAATTTTTAACATTAATAGTTCCTTTATTATAAATAACCCCTGAAGCAGCACCTTTAGAATTAGATATTGTTACATTATCCAAATTTACAATTGCATTGGAATCATAGGAATATATAACACCATACATGAATCCAGAATTTACTTTAAATCGAGAATTATTTATTAAGGTATTTTTAATATTAAAAGTTCCAGCAGATATGTAAAGAGCACCGCATCCACCAGATTTAGTGCATTTACTATTTTCAATTTTGCAATTAGAAACTGTAGCAGTTGCTTTTGTATATAAATGTATTGAACCTAATTTTGATGAACAATTAATAAAAGAACAATTATTAATGTTTACGTCAGAGTTTCCTCCAATTTTAATTGGTGCATTAATATTAAAAGAAATATCTTTAAAAGTTAAGTTATTAAATGAAAGAACAATACCATTTTCAGTCATTTCAAATAAAGAATTAGTAGAAGTTGAGTTAATAATAACTCCATCTTGACTTTCACCAACAAAATTCATAGAAACAGCAGGTGAAATTTTAGAACTTTCAGAATACTCTCCATTTTTTATAAAAATATTTTCTCCACCATTTGCACTGCTAACAGCAGAAGAAATTTTTTTATAAGGAGCATCTGCACTTCCATTTTCATTTTCTCCACTATAACTACTATCAACATATATAGTAGTTCCCAAATCCCTTAATATATCATTAGATCCATCACTAGCTAGTGATTGAATCTGTGAAGTTGTATTAAGTGAATTATATGCACTTACTGAGCTAATACAAAAAAATAAAAGCATTAGTAAAAGTGCAAAAATAAAAATATTTTTATTTAATTTCATTAAACCACTCAAATATTAATTATTACATAAAATTGTATTGTAATAGTAACAATTTTACGATTAATAATTATATCCAGAATAGTATTTAAAATTTAATAAAAACTGATTTAAAATAAAATAAATTTTAATTAATAAATGAAAAATTATTTTATAATTTTTATTGAATTTTTGATTTTAGATTTGCCATAAACAGAGTAAATTATATGTTTACCTACTTTTAAGTTCTTTAAAACTAAAGTAGCTGCTCCTTTAGAATTTGTTTTAGCTTTGTAAGTTTTACCTTTTATTTTAAATGTAATTTTTTTAGACTTTTGAATTTTTCCATTACTATTAACTAATTTAACTTTAAATTTAGTTATTTTAGATTTTTTTTGAATGATATTTTTAGCTTTTAAAAGAGGTTTAACAATAATTTTGTTTTTAACAGTGAATCCCTTGTAAGTAGCAGTAATAAAGTAAATTTTAGGATTAAGATTGATTTTTATATAAGCATGTCCTTTTTTATCTGTTTTAACTTTGTAAACTTTATTATTTATTTTAAACACTACAATTTTACCTGCACCAGAAACACTAGCATCATCATTATGGAGGCGAACTTTATAAGACTTGCCAGAACCAAAATTCATATTCAAATCTTTATTTTGATCAATTCTATAAAATATTTTAATAGTATTAGTGGCTTTTTGACCAGTAACAGGATTTATAGCTGTAATAGTATAAGTTCCAGGTTTAAAATTAATATTTAATCTAGCTACTCCATTTGGTAAAGTAGTAGCAGTAAATGATTTGCTTCCAATAGTGAATTTAACTTTAGTGTTTCCTAAAACTTTTCCATTTGAATCTGAAAATATTGACAAGTAAAGACTAGATGTTCCATATAATTTAACAAGATCCATTCCCTCAACTGTTGATAAAACATTAATTACAGCATTACTTTTTGCAGGATTATATTTTGAATTTCCATCAAAGCTTATAGAAGCTTTATATTTTCCAGGATTTAATCCAATAGCTAGATAAGCTACTCCATTTGAGTTAGTAGTTACACTATACTTTTTCTTATTTAAAGTAATATGAATAATTGCATTAGAAACACCATTGTTTCCATATTTAAGTATTATTTTAAGTTTTTCACTCCCCTTATAAAATTTAGTAACATCATGAGCAGTTAAACTAATATTTAAAAGAGAATCAATAACATTAAACTTTTTATTTACTGAAGTTTTTGAATAGTTAGCAGAGCCTTGGTAAGTAACACTATATTCATAAGTACCAACAGCAAATTTTCCAACATATAAAGATCCAACACCATTTTTAACATGAATTGTATATGATTTAGAATTTAGATTTAAAACAACACTTCCATTTATTCCTTCATTATTAGGGCCAGTTAACTTAACTTTAACTACTAGTACTTCATTAACTGCAATATCATTAACTTCAACAGATAATTTAGCTCTTTTTTGAGTAACATTTAATAAATAAATTGTATATGATGGATTGTAATTATTATCTCCAATATAATTAGCTATTACTTTATATTGACCTGTTGTTAATGGAGAAATATACCATTGAGCTGTTGAATTTGAAATTGGTTTATTTCTTGGAGAATAATAATCTACAATACTAAAAGCAACACTTCCTGTTGCATTTTTACTTAAGTTAGCATAAATTCTAATATTTTCATTTAAAACAACGTCTTTAGTGTACAATACAATAGTTGAATTAGCTTTAGCTATATTAAATGAAGTTGAATTAGTTGAAGAAATAAATAATTCATCTCCAGGATAAAATGCTTTAATTATATGGTTTCCTACATCAATCCAGTTAAAAGTCCAACTAGCTTGACCATTATGAATCTCTACAGTTTTAGATAATGATTCAACACTAAATATAATATTACCTGTTGTATTTTTATTAAGATTAGCTGTTACAGTAATATTTTCCCCATAAATAGCATTATTAATAGTTAAAATAAGATCTGATAAAAATTCCTTAACAATAAATGAAGTTGTTAAATTTGCACCATTAAAATTATTATCTCCTCCATAATTAACAACGACCTGATGATTAGTTTTTGAAAGATTGAACAAGTTTAAAATTGCTTTTGCTCTATTAATATTGCATATGTAGTTAATTCCATCAACTGTAATATTTACACTACCACTTGCAGTTTCTGGGAAAAAAACTGTAATCATTCTGTTTTCAATACCTGATGAAATATTAATGATTAAATTTGTATTCGCCTTTTTAATTTCGAAGTTACTTATTTTTGCAGGAGCAGTGTAAAATTCATTGGAATAAATTACTTTAACAGTATAATTTCCTGCATTTAACTTATTTGTTGTGAAAACAGCTTTAATTCCATCAATATCAACCGTAGCATTAAATTCATTTTCTACAATAAACTTAAGATTACCAGTAATATTATACTTGAAAAAAACCTCAAAACTTTCATTTTCAAGATAAGAAGAATTTGAAATTATCAAATTAAAGTCTATAGCTTTAATATTTAACGTATTTGAAATTGTTTTGTTTTTGAATGTAGCTTGAATATTATAAACGCCCTTATTTAAGTTTAAAGGTAAATAAGCAAAACCATCTTTATTTGTAGTAACATTATACAATTTATTATTTAGTTTGAAATTTACAATCTTATTTTGTATTGGAATTCCATTATCTTCAACTAAACGAACCTTATAATTAAAATCATTATGCTCATAAGCTATTACATTACCACCAATAAATGTAAACTCTTCAGCTTCACCTATTGTTATATTCCATGATGATCCTTCATATATATTATCTCCTTCATAAAACACAAAAATATAATTTGTTCCTTTATAAAATTCAACTGAAAAATTAGCAATTCCCCTTGTAAGGTTTAATCTATACTCATCAAAGTTAATAAACATTCCAACTACGCCAGTACAATTAATTGGATTTGTAGTGACAATAATATTGCCTGTTAAATTGTTCTTAACAATATCAACATTAATATTTGATAAAGCTTTTAAAACTGTAAATGATGTAGATGCATTAGATGAATAATATTTTTTATCCCCTTTGTAGAATATAACAACATTATATACTCCTTTAGTTAAATTAGCTACTCTAATATCTGTCTGAGTATCTTTTAAAAATATTGTACTATTAACTCCATTTATACTAAGAATTGCTTCACCCCTTAAATCACTAGGATTAACAGTAACACTAATGATAGCATCTTGACCCGAATTAATATCTAATGATGTAACACTAAGTGAGGTATCATATTTAGTTACTTTAAATGTTGTACTTGCATTACATGGCTCAAAATTTTCATTACCTAAATATTCTATAGTAAGATTATGCTTGCCTTCTGCAAAATTACTTAACTTAATAGTTGTATTACCATTATACAAATATGCTATTGTCTTACGTATTCCATCGACATATACATAAGCAATACCTCTAATTCCTTTAGGTCCTAATGTTACAATAAGATTAACCTTTTTATCAATTTTAAAATCAGGCACATGAATACTTAACTCTGTAGGAGCTTTATTAATTGTTACAACAACCCTTTTAAAAGCTTTGAAATAATTTTCATCACCCTCATAAACAATATAAAATACATGAACACCTGTAGGGAAATTAGTAAAATTAAAAGTAGTTTTACCATTAGTTAGATTAAGATTAGATTTATTTTCATTGAAATATACACTAACATTACCATTTAATAAACTAGAAAGTTCATCACTAACTTCTACATCAATTAAAATATTTTCAGTGTAAACTATATTATCAGTTACATTAAATTTAATAATGGATTTCCCCTTACCAACATCAACCATTACATTATGGGAAAATCCCTCAATAGAGGCAATGACAAAATATCCTCCTTTTTTATCAGTGAAATTAAAAGTAAAAATTGAATTTCCATTATCTAACTTTTCATAAGCTTTATGAACAACATTATTCACATTTGTAGTGAAGTTGACATTCAAAACTGGGAATAATTTAATATTTGGAGTCAATCCACTACTTAATTTCCAAATTGCAGTTATATCAACATGATCACTGATGTTTAATGCAGAATAATTTGGTGTTAAGTCAAATACTAACCAAGAATTAATATTATCCTTAATATTGATTTTATTAGTTAAATAAGGATCTTTATTAGTACTCCACCAATTATTATCTATGGAAATTATTTCTCCACCATAATAAAACAAATCTGATGCAATTCCCGAAAATGGAGCATTATTAATAAATGCATTGTAAGTTAAATTTATAGATCCTACATTGAAAATTGTTGGTGAACCTTTAAATGAAGGATGGGGTTTTTCATAATATCCCTTATTATTTCTAAAGATGTTTCCATAGGCAACAAATTTTTTATTATTATAAATACATCCATATATATAATTGAAGTTTCCCCTCTCAATAGTATTATTTTCAATGATCGAATTAACTAATAAAAAATTACCATTATTATAAATTGCAGATCCCCTAGATTCATGGCGAACATATAATCCTTTAATTAAAGTATTATTCACAATAGCATAACCATCATTAGCAATAGCTCCACCATAACTGAAATCTCTACTTTTAGAATTTAAAAAACTAGAATTATTAATAGATAAATTACCTTTATTATAAATAGAACCACCATATCCATTAAGACCCGAGGTTGTGCCAACACTATTATTTATAAAATAAGAATTTAACACAGTTAAATTACCTAAATTACTAACAGCACCTCCATAATTATAAAAATTAACAACACTTACATAATTTAAATAGTTATTCATAAATGAACAATTATCTAAAGTAACAGATGCATTTTTAATTTCTAAAGCAGCACCATACATACTACAATGCCCACTTTGAGATGAATCAGAATATATTTTATATGCATTTATAAATTTTATATTTTTAAATGTGACTTTTGCATAGTTAGAAACAATAAAAATATAATTAACTTTTAATCCATCAAAGATAGTATCAGAAGACCCAATAATATTAACTGATTTACCTATTGTAATTTTAGTATTTTTATTTCCACTATATACACCATTAGCTATATAAATTGAAGAATTATCATTAGCTAATGAAAGTGCTTTATTAAATGTTTTAACAGCAGAAGTATTTGTTTTACCATCATTGGAATCATGACCATTAACATTATCAAGATAAACATCCAAGGAATTTCTTTGAATACCTGAATCATTAATGTTTAGCTCATTTGTGCAATTTAAATCACTAGCACTTATAGTAGACAATGTTAATACTGCTCCGATAAGTATAACCATTAAAATTAATTTATTAATTTTCATAATAAATTACCTCAATTTTAACAAACTATATTTATAAAAAATCATATTTTGTTTAAACATGTAATAGTCTAAAAAACAAGATATATAAAAGTTATTAAAAAAAAGATAAATGAATAAAATTTATTTATTCAAGTTTTTATTTTTACGTCTATACCCAACTAGCATCAATATTAATACAAATATTATGAAAAATACAGATGGAATAAACAATTTATTTTCCTTAACTAAATCATCCAATTCATAAGCTTTTTTAGATGCACTATCAGATGCACTTGGAGATTCACTTGTAGATTCGACTGATTTTACATCACTCATTAAAGCATCCTCGCCTTCAGTAGATGGTGTTTGATCAGTATTATTTGATGTAATTTCGTGGTTAGCATTACTATTATAATTACTTCTGTTAACTTTTCCCTTATCAGAATTAGAATTAAAGAAATTAGCTAATAAATCTCTTAAAGATAATTTATTACCTGAGGAATTACCTTCTCCAGAATTATTATCATTAACCCCATTTCCAGAACCTCCCTGTGAGGAATTTCCATTTGAATTACCTTGATTATTTTGTTGGTTTGAACCTTGATTATTAGGATTTCCTTGATTATTAGAATTCCCAGGAATTAAAGGATTGTAATTATAATGATTATTACTAGGAATTGCAATAACAGATGAACCATCAATATTATTAGATATAGAATTTATATTGGTTGGATTTGTATAATTAAACCCTTCTCCACCATCAATATTATTGTATTTATTTGCAAAATAATCAAAAGCATTAATGACTTTATTATTATAGAAATTAATTCCAATATGTGATGAGAACTCATTATAGTTAAATCCATTAAGTCCTGCTTTAACCTTGTCATTATATGATACTAATAAATTATTTATAACATTTGAATTTACAGAGCTTAATAAGTAAACAGAGTAAAATCCATCACTAAATACTGTATTATTTTGAATATTATATGTATGGTTACCAGAAGTTTTTTGACGATAACTAATACCATATATATTATCTCCAATATCAACAGGAGCAACACTATGGACTTCTATTGTATTATTTTGAATAGTTGAATTAGAATCCTGAGTTTCAATTCCTGCAACTAAAGCCCATTCATGACTTCCAGCTAATCCTGTAACATTAATCCTATTATGAGTAATTGATAATGAAGTATTCCCATAATAATTTTGAGAATATATTCCAATATTTGGCCCATTAGAAAATGTGTAAATATCATTGTAAGTAATATTAACAGCAGAAATAGGTCCAGTAATTTGAATAGGATATGCAGTACCAGCAGCTAACTTACCTCCAGTAGTTATAATTGAAATATTATTATACGCGATTGTTAAATTATTCAAGTTATAAACATCAATCCCATAAAGATAATTTTCAACACCTGGAAATGTCAAAAAGTCAGTCATATAAATAGAATTATTTAATATTGATGAATTATCACATTTAGAAATTAAGAAACAGTCTAATGTAGGATAAGTAAATGCTGGTCTATTATTTACATTAGCGATTATTGAATTTCCAATAAAAGTGAAATTATGACAATTCTCAACTCCAACAGATAAAACAAAATCAGAATCTAAAGATGCACCCATAGCTCCAAAAACAACATTTCGAAGTGGAAGTGAAGTGACAAGACTATTATTTTCCATTACTGAATCAACACAATCTACTAACTTAACAGCATAATTATATTTATTAACATAATCATTGTGCCCTTCAAAATTTATAATTGAGTTAAACATTTTAAAATTTTTAATACTTCTATATGGTTGTCCAATACCATAAATAGCATATGCTTCAACATTCCTAGGAACAATATAATTAATTCTAAGATTTGATAATACAATATTATTTGCAATAAATTCAATAGCTGCACCATCATTATCTTCAAATTCACTATCTAAATCCATATTAAAAGAATCTAATGTAATATTATCCGCTCTTAAATCAAAAACAGTATTTTTTAAGTAAGATCCGACTCCTTTTAAAGTAACATTATTAACATCAATTATCAATTTACCAACATTTTCAAAATTCCCTGTAAAAATTAATGTTTTATTATAATATTTAGATTCCAATTGTCTATTTGGAAAATAATCCTCAATATCGTCGGAAGTAACATAAAATGTATCATTTACAATTAAATCAGGAATATCAGGTGTTTCAACATCATTTCCATTACCAGATAATAAATTTAAGTCGGAATTCGGAATATAAATTGCTTCTGAACCATTATTATTAGTAGAAAGCGATTCTATTAAATTATTTGAAGCTGAAATAGACGATATTGTGAGTATACACATGATAAACATCAATCCCATTAATAAAGCCCATTTTAATCTAATACATATCACCTCCTTTGGAGTAGATAATCTTCTAAGTTGATTAAAAGATAATTTATGATATGTAAAAAATAGTTTATATACTTTTATACATTATCAAATCTATGAATAAAAAAAATAGGATAAAATTATAAATATTTTATCCTTAAATTACTTTTATTTTTAGTGTTCTTGTTGTTTTTCCGTATTTAGCTGGAGATTTAAAAGCTGTTTTTACTTTATAAGTTCCTTTTTTAACTTTTAATTTTAGCTTAGCAATGCCTTTGTTATTGGTTTTAGCTGTGTATGTTTTTCCTTTGATTTTTAAGGTAACTTTTGTGTTTTTAATTGCTTTATTGTCATAAGTTTTAAAGGATACTTGTAGATATTTGTTTCTTTTAACTTTATTTTTAACAGCTTTAATCTTTGGAATAACTACTTTGACACTAACTTTTTTATTTGCTACATTATAATTGTTATCTCCTGTAAATTTAATATCTGCAACATATGATTTTGGATTAAGACGTATGAGTAATTTTGCAACACCTTTAGAATCTGTTTTTAAATTATATGTTACAGTATTGATTTTAATTGTAACTTTTTTATTAGCTAATATTTTACCTGTAGAATCTTTTAAAATAACAATTAATTTATCATTGCTTAGATAATACTTTATTAATGATGGAGCAATTAATAATGTATTTTTCTTAGCTACATTGAATTTAACATCATTTGTTGTGTTCATATAATTTGTGTCATTGACTAATGATACAGAAATTGTATGTTCACCTGCATTTGATGGAACAAATGTGTATGATTCTCCTGGAGCTTTAATTATTGTAGTTTTATTATCTAAAACAATTAAAACTTTACCATCAGCATCTGTTGGAACAGTAATGTTAACATTAACTTTATCACCATAAATTGGATTTAAAGGAATTATACTAATAGTAATATTAGCATTAGATGCTTTAACAACATTAACAGTCAATGTATCACTTGTAGCATCCACATAATTAACATCATCAACTAACTTAACAAAAACAGTATGCAACCCAGCTTTCAAAGCTGAAACATTAATTGAAGAGCCCACAGAGGAATTACCTACCATTTCACCATCAACAAAATAAACAACACTACCCACAGCATCACCAACATTCAAAACATGAGAAACAACTAAATCTTGACCGTAAGTAATATTATTTGCAATTGCACTAATATTTAATGTAACCTTAGCAACATTAACAGTCAATGTATCACTTGTAGCATCCACATAATTAACATCATCAACTAACTTAACAAAAACAGTATGCAACCCAGCTTTTAAACCTGAAACATTAATTGAAGAGCCCACAGAGGAATTACCTACCATTTCACCATCAACAAAATAAACAACACTACCCACAGCATCACCAACATTCAAAACATGAGAAACAACTAAATCTTGACCATAAACAACATCAGAAACTATTGCACTGATATTTAATGTAACCTTAGCAACATTAACAGTTAAAGTAGCACTTGTAGCATCCACATAATTAACATCATCAACTAACTTAACAAAAACAGTATGCAACCCAGCTTTTAAACCTGAAACATTAATTGAAGAGCCCACAGAGGAATTACCTACCATTTCACCATCAACAAAATAAACAACACTACCTACAGCATCACCAACATTCAAAACATGAGAAACAACTAAGTCTTGGCCGTAAGTAATATTATTTGCAATTGCACTAATATTTAACGTAGCCTTAGCAACATTAACAGTCAATGTAGCACTTGTAGCATCCACATAATTAACATCATCAACTAACTTAACAAAAACAGTATGATTACCTGCTTTTAAATCAGTAACAGCGATAGCAAAACCAAGAATACCTATAATTGTTTGCTGATTGTCAATACAGAAAACAAGACTACCACTAACATCACTAACATTGAATTCATAAGCAATAAATAAGTCTTGGCCGTAAGTAATATTATTTGCAATTGCACTGATATTTAACATAGCCTTAGCAACATTAACAGTTAAAGTATCACTTGTAGCATCCACATAATTAACATCATCAACTAACTTAACAAAAACAGTATGCAACCCAGCTTTTAAACTTGAAACATTAATTGAAGAGCCTACAGAAG
>NZ_LWMU01000068.1 GCF_001639275.1 Methanobrevibacter oralis | reverse complement strand
CTTCTGTAGGCTCTTCAATTAATGTTTCAAGTTTAAAAGCTGGGTTGCATACTGTTTTTGTTAAGTTAGTTGATGATGTTAATTATGTGGATGCTACAAGTGATACTTTAACTGTTAATGTTGCTAAAACATCTAATACTAATATTACTATTAGTATAACTCCTTTAAACCCAACTTATGGTGATAAAATTACTATTAAAATTACTGTTCCAACAGATGCTGATGGTAAAGTTTTAATCATTTTAAACAATAAAACTACAATAATTAAAGCTCCGGGAGAATCATACACATTTGTTCCACCAAATGCAGGTGAACATACAATTTCTGTATCATTAGTCAATGACACAAATTATATGAACACAACAAAATATACTAAATTCAATATAGCTAAGAAAAACACAATATTTATAGCATCACCATTAATGAAATACTACTTAAACAATACTCATTTATTTATTACCTTAAAAGATGCAAATGGTAAAATATTAGCTAATAAAAAAGTTACAATTAAAATCAATACTGTAACATACAATTTAAAAACAAATTCTAAAGGTATTGCAAAATTACTCATACGTCTTAATCCAAAATCATATGTTGCAGATATTAAATTTACAGGAGATAACAACTATAACGTAGCAAATAAAAAAATAAATGTTAAAGTAGTAAATCCTAAAATCAAGACAATTAAAAGCAAAATTAAAAGAAACAAAAACTTACAAGTATCCTTTAAAACTCATGACAATAAAGCAATTAAAAACACAAAAGTTACCTTAAAAATCAAAGGAAAAACATACACAGTTAAAACCAATAACAAAGGCATTGCTAAGTTAAAATTAAAAGTTAAAAAAGGAACTTATAAAGTAAAAACAGCTTTTAAATCTCCAGCTAAATACGGAAAAACAACAAAAACACTAAAAATAAAAGTAATTTAAGGATAAAATATTTATTTTATCCACTTTTTCTTTTTTAAGTATAGATGTATTTATTTAAATATACTATTTTTTTATTTTAACCTATTTTAATTAATTTTAGATACATTTATTTAATAATTAATAGAATTTTTATAAAAATTATGGTAGCTATTTTTATTTTATTTAGTGAAAATATTCTAATCAATTTCTTAAATATTTATTAATTTTTTAATCCAATTATTAATTATGAAATTTAAGATTCGTGCAAAGGGTCATAAGAATGTGACTTCACTCCATAAGTCTACTTTTGAGATAACTAAAGATGTTGAAATTGGACCAACTGCTGATTGTATTGTTGGTGTAAATATGGATAATTCAATGTTTGACTTTCCAATTGAATTTAAAAAGAAAATTGCCGATTCTAACACAAAAATAACTGTTATATTAGATAGTGAAAATGGTCATGATGAAATTATAGGTTATGGTCATGAGAATTTAACTTTAACTCACCCAACAGATATTGTTTGTAGAACTAGTGATTATACTTGTAATCGTACATTAATGATAAAAGCAAATAAGGCTGCGTGTAATTTAAATAAAAATTTGATAGAAGATTTAAAAAAAGAAAAAATAATGGATATTGAAATCAATGTCCAATAAATAAGTAAATTATAAAGATTATAACAAGAATCCAAACTAACCAATTTAATTCTTTAGCTTTTCCATCCGCTATGCTTGCAATTGCATAAGTTACAAAACCAAATGCAATACCTAAAGTAATGGAGTAGGTTAAAATCATCATTATGATTGTTATGAATGTTGAAGATACAACAACCATACTGTCCCATTCAATATCTTTAAGTGGAACAATCATTAATATACCGACAATCACTAATGCAGCAGCAGTTACAGATGATGTAAATAGGGATAATACTGCAGGAGCAAATATAACTGATATTAAAAAGAAAATACCAGTAAAAATCGCAGTTAGGCCGGTTCTACCACCAAGCCCAATACCAGTAGCACTTTCAACATATGCTGTAAGTGTACTTGTACCTAAAACAGCACCAACCACACCACCTAGTGCATCTCCAATAAATGCTTTATCGATTCTTTCAATATCTCCATTTTCATCTACAAAACCACTTTGATTTGCTAGAGAAATTAAAGTTCCAGTAGTATCAAAGAATGTAAAGAAAAGTAATGAGAATAAAATCATAATTAAATTAGGAATATTACTAAATATTTCACCAAAACCAGATGCAAAACCAAAGAATACAGTTGTATCAAAATTAAATGAAATAATTTGTGTAGGAACAGATGGCATGGTCATTTCACCAGCACCAAATCCTAATGTTGTAAATATTAAACCAATAATGGCTGTAATTATTAAACCACTAAATACAGCAGCAGGTACTTTTTTAATAAATAGCATCAATGTTATAAGAATACCAAGTAATGCTAAAAGAGCTGGAGCAGATGTTAGAGATCCTAAACCAACAACAGTTGATGGGTCACTTACAATAATTCCAGCACCACTAAGACCTATAAATGCTAGGAAAAATCCAATACCTGCACCAATAGCAAGTCTTAAATCATTTGGAATAGCATTGAGAATTGCTTCTCTTAAACCAGAAACAGTAATTAATAAAAATATTACACTGGAAATAAATACAGCAGCTAAAGCAGCTTGCCAAGAGTTACCCATAGTTAATATAATCGTATATGTAAAAAGAGCGTTCATTCCCATTCCTGGTGCTAATCCGACTGGATATTTAGAGACAAGCCCCATTATTATACATGCAATGCCCGATGCTAAAGCAGTTGAGAAAAATATTGATGTAGCAGGCATTCCACCTTCTGATAACATTGTAGGGTTTACACCCAAAATATAAGACATTGCAAGAAATGTAGTAAGTCCTGCAATGAATTCAGTTTTTAAATTTGTATTTTTAGAATTAAAATTAAAAAATTCATTTAACATATAAATCCTCCAAAATAAATAACTTATTTTAGATAATATAATGTATTGTATCTTAGTTTATTATAGTTTTTCATTTATTTCTAGAATATTATTAATTAAGGTTATTTTCACTTAAAATCTTAATTTAGATAAAAATGAGATAAAATCGTTAAATTTATATATTTAATAAATCATAATCTATAATAACTTATTTTTCTTGGTATTATGCGGGGGTGGTCGAGCGGTCAAAGGCGATAGGTTGAGGGCCTATTGGGTTAGTCCCTTCGCGGGTTCAAGTCCCGTCCCCCGCATTTTAAATATAATTTCTATTTTTTTCATGTAATTAAAGGGTTTTATTAATATTAAATAAAGCTTTAATTTTGAAAATATTTATTAATATTAGAAATTAATACTATATACAATATTAAATTAAATGGTGATATTATGAAAGCTGTAATTCCAGCAGCAGGTTTTGGAACCAGATTTTTACCTGCTACTAAGGCTCAACCTAAAGAGATGTTACCTGTTTTTGATAAACCTACAATTCAATATGTAATTGAAGAAGCAGTAGCATCGGGTATTGATGATATTTTAATTGTAACTGGTAGAAATAAAAGATCTATTGAAGATCATTTTGATAAATCTTTTGAACTTGAACAAACTTTACAAAGTGCTGGTAAAGATGATCGTTTAAAACAAGTTCGTGACATAACTGATTTAGCAGATATTTGTTATGTACGTCAAAAAGATCAAAAAGGACTTGGTGATGCAATTTATTGTGCTAAAAAACATGTTGGTAGTGAACCATTTGCAGTAATGTTAGGAGATACCATTACAAAAGGGCCAATTCCATGTACAAAACAATTAATAGATGTTTACAATAAATACGATGCATCTGCTATTTCTCTTGAAGAAGTACCAAAAGAAAAAGTTGAAAGATATGGTATTATAAAAGGACATGAAGTTGAAAAAGATGTTTATAAAATTGAAAAACTTGTAGAAAAACCATTAATGCACCAAGCACCATCTAACTTAGCTATTATGGGACGTTATGTTTTAGCTCCGGAGATTTTTGATAAAATTGAAGAAACAGAACCTGGTGTTGGTGGTGAAATTCAACTTACTGATGCTTTATCAAAATTAGATGCAATTTATGGAAATACCTTTGAAGGTAAAACTTATGACATTGGGAATAGGTTTGAATGGCTTAAAACATCAATTGAATTTGCAATGGACGATGAAGAATCAAAAGACATGTTAATTAGATATATGAAAGAAATTCTTAATGAAGTTTAATTATAAAAACACAAAGAATTTTAGTCACGGAGACAGTGGATTTATAGGTACTAATCTAGTTAATGAGCTTAAAAATAGAGGTCATGAAGTTTTAGTTATTAATGGTGGAAGTATTGGTAATACATCAAATAGCTAATGATGTTGGAGCATGTGTTAATAAAGCTGATTTTGTAGATGGTAGTAGATATTTAGAAGGTTTTGAAGAAAATACTCTGACTTATAGGAGAATCGATCAAGAGTTAGATGTACTATTAATATTTCATATAAAACTGATGTAACAGATTCTTAAAGGGGTCTTAGAGCGTTTTCAAAAAAAGCTGTTCAATGTTTTAAGTTTAGGGATGGCGGTTTTGGAATTGAAAGTGAGATGATTGGATATGCTGATGAAAATAATTTAGTAATCCAATTACAGTTAGATATGATGTTAAAAATTCATCAACTAAATTTCCAGTTACTCATGGTGTAGGAGTTTTACTTAAAATAATAAAAGATGGAGTTATTAGAACTTTTGAAAAAATAATTTTGGGTTGTTTTATGAAAAATCGTTTAATTAAAAAAACTGGAGATGAAGTATCTCCTTTAGGTTTTGGAGCTATGAGATTACCTTTAAAAAAGGGTAAAATCGATCGAAAATTAGCTACAAAGCAAGTTTATCATGCAATTGATAATGGTGTTAATTTTATTGATACAGCTTATCTTTATGGGGATAGTGAGAAGTTTTTAGGTGAAATATTGCAAGGTAAATACAAGGATAAAGTAAAAATTTGTACTAAATTACCTTCAATTATTGTTCGTAAATATGAGGATATGGGAAGAATTTTAGATGAACAACTGGAACGTTTACAAAGGGATTCTATTGATTACTATCTAATTCATTCTGTTGATTTTAAAACAATGAATAGATTACTTAAAAGAGATTTAATTAAATTTTTAAATGAGTCTAAAAAATCAGGTAAAATTAAACATGTTGGATTTTCTTATCATGGTTCTAAAGAAGAATTCGAATTGTTATTAGATGTCTATGATTGGGATGTAGTAATGGTTCAGTATAATTACTTTGATGAATATATTCAAGCTAGTAGTGAGGGTATTGAATATGCAGCTTTAAAAGGTATGGGTGTTTTTGTAATGGAGCCTTTAAAAGGAGGTATTCTTGCAGATAAAATGCCTGAAGATGCTGAAGAGATTTTTAGAAAAGAAAATCCTAATAAAACTAACGCTAACTGGGCTTTAGAATGGGTTTTAAATAATCGTAATGTAACTTGTGTTTTTTCAGGTATGAATTCAATTGAACAAATTGATGAAAATATAGCTATTGCTAATGAAGTAACTCCTTTATCAATGAGTTTTAATGATTTAGAAACTGTTGAACTTGTTAAAAGAGTAATGAATAATAAACTTAAAATTAATTGTTCAACTTGCGGATATTGTATGCCTTGTCCAAGAGAAGTAAATATTCCAGAATGCATGAAAATTTATAATGAAAAATACTTATTTAATCATGAAGGATTAGTTAATCCATCTGTTATAAATTATTACCAGTATGTTGGAGGAATATTAAACAAAGCTAGTAATGCAGGTAGATGTAATGGCTGTGGAAAGTGTTTAAGAAAATGTCCTCAAAAATTAGACATTATTTCGGAGTTAAGTAAAGTTAAAAAAGAATTCGAATTTCCAGGATTTTCTATTATACTGCCTTTTGCAAAATTTATTGGAATTCCATTATATAATTTATTTTTGAAAATCACTAATCATTAAAACTATTTTTAATATTCCTTGTTTTGTTTTAAAATTTTTTATTAATTTATCATTATTTAAATGTTGATAATATAATTAAAATTTATATATTTTAAAATAATAAATTAATATTTAGGTGAAATAATGAAACTAGAGGAAATTTTGGCTCCGTGTCCTAAATGTGGTTCAAAAGATAAAGTTGCTCACAGAAGGATGTTAGATAATCATAGAGCTCATGCAGAACTTGAAACTGTTAAATGTGAAGAATGTGGCTATGTATTTTTTGTTAATGATGAAATGGAAGAAGATGAGAAAAAACAATTATTAAATGAATTAAATAAATATTATGGTTAAATTGTTAATTTAATAAGTTAAAGATAAAATGGTCTTTCATGTAATGATTATTCCCACACTAAATTGTCCATCAAATTGTAAATATTGTTGGGGTTCAGAAAATAAAAATGAAATGATGGATATAAAAATAATAAACCAAATTGTGGATTGGTTAAAGGATTTTCGTGATGATAAAATACATTTTACTTTTCATGGTGGAGAACCACTTCTTGCAGGATATGACTATTATGAATATGCACTAGAAAAATTATCAAGTTTAGATAATTTTGAAGGATTTTCACTTCAAAGTAATATTTGGTTACTTACAGAAGAGCTAATTGATTTATTTAAGGAATATAGTGTTGTAATAAGTACAAGTATAGACGGGCCTCGTGAAATTAATGACTTTCAAAGAGGAAAAGGTTACTTTGATAAAACCATGTCTAAATTTTACTTAGCTCGTGATAAAGGTTTACAAATTAATTTTGTTTTAACTGTAACTGATTATTCAAAAGATTATAGTGATGAGTTATATGAATTTTTTAAAGAAAATAAAATGAATTTAAAAATTCATGCAGCTTTACCATCATTAAGGGGAGATAATGCAGATCTATGGGCACTTGACCAAGAAAAACATGGGAAACTATTGGTTAATTGGTTGGATAAATATCTTTATGATTTAGATAAATTTTCAATCATGGATTTAGATCATATTTGTAAAAGTACTCTTAGAAGGAGAGGCACATTATGTACATTTGCTGATTGTATTGGTACGACATTCGCTGTTGGTTTTGATGGATCACTTTATCCATGTTATAGGTTTGTAGGAATGGGTGAATATGTTTTAGGTAATGTTACTAATAAACCTAGTTTTGATGATTTAAAAAAATCTTTGGCATGGTCTAAACTTCAAGAATTTAGGGACTTTGTTGATGAAGACTGTGAAAAATGCAAATTTAAAAAATACTGTGAAGGAGGATGTCCTTATAATGCTATTGTAGCATATAAAACTCCAAAAGCAGTTGATCCTCAATGTACTGCTTATAAAATGATTTTTTCTGAAGTTTCAAAAAGAATGAATAAGGAATTTGCTAAATCAGCTGTTCCAGGTTTTTCAACACCAAATATTAAAAATAAGGATGTTCCATTTAGTATAATGGATTTAATGATGAAACCTTAATCTAATTTAGTCTTTGTTACCTTTTGGTTACAAAATATTTATATCCTTTTATACTTGATTATAAAATATAATAAGTTAGAAGGAATTTCTATTCTTATTTGTCTAAAAACATTATCTATGGGAGATATTATTATGAATGAAGTAATAGATTTTTTAACTGAAAATCCTCAGTTATATTTAGCAACTTTAGGATTAGATGGAAATGCAAAAGTAAGACCAATTTTGTACTATTTTGAAGAAAATGAAAAACCTTATTTCTGCACTAGTAACCAAAAACCAATGTTTAAAGAATTAGATGCAAACGCCAACTGTGAAATGACCACTGCAACTCCAGAATTTTCATGGATTAGAATAAGTGGTAAAATAGAATTTGTAGATGATTTAGATATTAAACAAAAAATCATAGATGCTAATGAATTAGTAAAAGCACTATATCAAACAGCAGATAATCCTACTTTTGAAGCATTTACTATTTCTGGTGAAGCTATAATTGCTGATTTTTCTGGTGAACCAGCAAAAACTTATAAAATATAATTTTTAATTTATAAAAAACTAGTCCATTTGTTTAATATTATCTATAAATTGGATTGGTTTTTTTTATATTTGGTATTTTATTTCCTTTTTTTTTATAAATGTTTATAATATTGTATTCATTGCTGTTTGTAAATTTTCAAACTAAAACTTTATTAATTAATAAGGTTAATAGTTAATTAGTAATACTAAATATTTAAATAAATTCAAAAAAAGTAATACTTTTTTATTTTTTAATGATTTTATTAATGTTGTTACTTTTCATAGATTATGAGTAATACTTGGTATTTAAATAAATTCAAAAAAAGTAATACTATGGAGGTTTTTCCAATGATAAATAAAATAATGGATATATTAGCTGGATTAAAAATGACAATAGTTTCAGGTATATTTTTATTAATATCAGTTATTTTCATGATTTTATCAATAGATATACCAGCCTACCTAAATCCAGCATGGGGAGCAGTAATAATAAGTGGAGTTCCTCTTGTATATTTAGCACTTGAAAGATTAATATATCAAAAATGGATTTCATCAGCTTTATTAATTACAATTGCCATGATTGCTTCTTTATTAATTGGAGAATTATTCGCTGCTGGAGAAGTTGCTTGGATTATGGCTTTAGGTGCTCTTCTTGAAGATTGGACAGTGGAACGGGCGAAAAAAGGATTAAAAAATTTAATTGATTTAACTCCACAAAAAGGAAGAATAATTGATGGTAATAAAGAAAAAATTGTTTCAGTTGATGAAATAAAAATTGGGGATACATTAAGAATACTTCCAGGTGAAACTGTACCTGTAGATGGTGAAATTGTTATGGGAAATAGTTCTCTTGACCAATCAATAATGACAGGAGAATCATTACCTATTGATAAAAGTGTTGGAGATGAAGTTTTTTGTGGAACAATGAATATGTTTGGATCTATTGACATTAAAGCTACAAGTTTAGGTGAAAATTCATCACTTCAAAAATTGATAGATTTAGTTAAAAAATCTGATGAAAATCAAGCTCCAACTCAAAGAATTGCAGATAAATGGGCAACTTGGTTGGTTCCAATCGCACTAATAATAGCTATTGGTGCATGGATAATTACAGGAGAGGTTGAAAGAGCAGTTACCGTTCTGGTTGTATTTTGTCCTTGCGCATTAATTCTTGCAACCCCAACTGCTATAATGGCTGCTATTGGACAAGCAACTAAATATGGTGTTTTAATTAAATCAGGTGAAGCTTTGGAAACTTTAGGTGGTTTAAATACATTAGTATTTGATAAAACTGGTACTTTGACTTATGGAAATTTAGAAGTTTCAGACATTATTAGTATTGGTGAGATTGGGGGTGACGATTTGTTAAAAATGCTTGCCTCTTGTGAACTTTTAAGTGAACATCCACTAGCTAAAGCAATTATTAATCGAGCTCATGAAAAAGAAATAGAAATTGAAGAACCTATTAATTTTAAAATGTATCCTGGTAGAGGTGTTTCTTGTATTAATTCTTATGGTACGGTTTATGCAGGAAATTTAGATTTTCTTGTTGATAATAATGTTGATTTAAACAATGTTAATAAGTATCTGAATAAACTAAAAAAAGAAGGTAAAGCTTCAATAATTGTTGCATTAAATAATAAAGTTGTGGGTTTAGTTGGATTATCAGATGTAATTCGTGAAGATTCTAAAAGCATGATTTCTAAACTACATGATTTAGAAACTGAAACTGTATTACTTACTGGAGATCATACAGAAACTGCAAATTATTTTGCTTCAAAAGTTGGAATTAGTAAAGTTTATGGTAATTTACTTCCAGAGCAAAAACTTGAGTGGATTGATAAACTTAAAAAAGAAGGTAAAAAGGTTTGTATGATTGGGGATGGTGTTAATGATGCGCCAGCTTTAAAAGCATCTGATGTTAGTGTAGCTATGGGTTCTGTTGGAAGTGATGTAGCTATTGATGCTGCTGATATTGCTCTTTTAGGAGATGACATTGGTAAAATTCCATATTTGAAAAAGTTATCTAACTCTACATTATTTACTATTAAAGTGAATATTGCACTTTCCATGTTAATTAATGCGGTAGCTATTATTTGTTCTGTTTTAGGATTATTAAATCCAGTTACAGGAGCTATTGTGCATAATGCAGGATCATGTTTAGTTGTTTTAAATGCAGCAATGTTATATGATAGACATTTTGATGATAGTATTAAAAAAATAGATAGTGAGAATATGGAACATAGTCATTATCATTATCATGATGATGGAAAACATAATCATTCTCATGAAGGTGTTAATATATTAGATGAAATTAAAACCCATGATGGAATTAAACATATACACACTCATAATCATTCATTAAAATAATTTCAATGTTGTATATAACAACATTTATATATTTATTTTTTTCAAACCTACTATTAAGTAGGTGTTAATATGAAAGATACAAAATTAAACTTAACAGATAAATGGGACAAAGTGTTTCCTAAAAGTGACAAAGTAGAGCATAGAAAAATTACATTTCATAACAGATATGGTATTACCTTAGCTGCAGATTTATATAAACCATTAAAATCAGAAGAAAAATTACCTGCAATAGCTATTAGTGGTCCATTTGGGGCGGTTAAAGAACAATCTTCAGGTCTTTATGCACAAATATTGGCTGAAAGAGGATTTTTAACAATAGCTTTTGATCCATCATTTACTGGTGAAAGTGGTGGAGAACCAAGATATATGGCATCTCCAGATATTAATACAGAAGATTTTCAAGCAGCTGTTGATTATTTAGCAACAAGTGATGAAGTAGATGCAGATAAGATTGGGATATTGGGTATCTGTGGTTGGGGTGGAATGGCATTAAATGCAACAGCTATTGATACAAGAATTAAAGCAACTGTAACTTCGACAATGTATAATATGACTCGTATTTCTGCTAAAGGTTATTTTGATGAAGAAGATAATGCTGATGCAAGGTATAAAAATAAAGTATTATTAAATAATCAAAGAACCCAAGATTATAAAAATGGAGACTATTTAAGAGCAGGTGGAGTTATTGATCCTCTTCCTGATGATGCACCATTTTTTGTAAAAGATTACTATGATTACTATAAAACAGAAAGAGGATATCATAAACGTTCTTTAAATTCGAATGATGGTTGGAATGTAATTGGAACAATGTCTTTTATTAACCAACCAATCATAAAATACAGTAATGAAATTCGCTCAGCAGTTTTAGTAATACATGGGGATAAAGCTCACTCTTTTTATTTCTCAAAAGATGAGTTTGAAAAATTAAATGGGGATAATAAGAAGTTCTTAGTTATTCCTGATGCAGTTCATACAGATTTATATGATAATGTAAATATTATTCCTTTTGATAAAATTGAATTATTTTTTAGAGAAAATTTATAATTTTCTCACTTTTTGCCATGATAAATCATTAATATTTATTAAGTATTTCCAATAAATATTATATTTATTATATTTAAGTTAATGGTGAGGATATGTTAACATCTGTACAAAAGGAAATTTTACAAACATTAATTAACTTATATCAATCCTCTAAAGGCAAATCAATCAAAGGAGAAGATATTGCTGAAGTTATGGGAAGGAATCCTGGAACCATTCGTAATCAAATGCAATCTTTAAGGAGCTTAAGTTTGGTTAAAGGTGTTCCAGGACCTAGGGGAGGATATAAGCCAACTATCGAAGCTTATCACTCTTTAAATATTTCAGTTTCAGATAAAGATTCTAATGTTCCTATATATAAAAATGATGAACCGATGGATAATATTTCTGTAGCTAAAATTGAATTTACTAGTGTTCCTCAACCTAGTGAGTGTGAAGCAGCTATTAAAGTTTTAGGTAGTATTAAAGATTTAAACCTAGGGGATGTAATTAGAATAGGTCCTACTCCAGTAAATAATTTAGGAGTAATGGGGGAAATTGTTGGTAGGGATGATATGGACAATATTCTTCTATTGGACACTAGTGTAATTAGAAGCATTCCTAAAAACACTGTTGGAGATATAGCTAGTCGTGATGTAATATCTTTATCTCCAAATTGTGATTTAAAAAGTGCTGCTCGTAAATTAGCTTTTAATGAGATTGATGGGGCTCCTGTAATTAAAAATAATAAAGTAATTGGAGTTTTTACATTAACAGATTTAGTTTTAGCAATAGCTGAAGATAAAGAAGATGCTTGTGTTGGAGATTTAATGTCTACAAATGTTGTTATTGTTAATGAAAACTTAAAATTAGCTAATGCTATTGAGATTATTCTTAAAAAATCTATAAGCAGATTAATAATTGCTGACGGTGACCAAAATTTACTTGGAATTGTTACAAGAACAGATTTAATTGATAGTATTACTAATTTAAAAGATTTTCCGATTATTACTAATTGATTATTTTTAAGTGGTTTTTTTGAAAGTTAATCAGATTGATGTATTTAGTGATATGAAGGTAAGCCGGTTAATAACTCAATTTGAGGAATCTGGTGTGTTAGGTTCTGGTAGAGTAGCTAGAGCATGTAATATTCTAACTAATATGATTGAAGATGAGAATACTAATGTTTTCATGAGTCTTGGAGGTCCTTTAATATCTGGTGGGCTTAGAAATATAGTAACTAATATGATCAAAGAAAGGCATGTAAATTTAATTATATCTAGTGGGGCTAATATTACTCATGATCTCCTTGAAGCATTTGGTGGAAATCATTATCGCGATGAGGGTAAAAGTGATGAAGAGCTTAATGCTGAAGGAATAGGCAGAATTGCAGATATTAATGTTGGATCTGATGATTTTGCTATTTTCGAAAAAGAAATTATAAAAATATTTGAAGATATTTCAGCTAGAAAATCTTTAATTTCGATTCAAGAACTATTATATGAAATTGGTCTTTTAATTGAAGATGAAAATTCTTTTGTTGCAAATGCAGCTAGAAATAATGTACCTATATTTGCTCCAGGACTTATTGATAGTATGATAGGTCTTCAATTGTGGATGTTTTCTCAAGATCATGATTTTGTAATAAATGCTATTGGTGATATGCCTTATTTGTCTGATATTGTTTTTGAATCTAAACGTGTTGGAGGAATATTATTAGGTGGTGGTCTTACAAAACATTATACATTGGCCTCTACCTTGTTAAAAGGGGGATTAGATACTGCTATTCAAATTACATTAGATAGACCAGAAGCTGGAAGTTTAAGCGGTGCACCACTTCAAGAAGCTAAATCTTGGTCAAAGGCAAAATGTGAATCAACTTTAGAAACTGTAATTGGGGATGTTACAATAATATTTCCAATGATTTATGCTGCGGCTTTAGACAAACTTAATAATGATTAAATATGCATCATATAATTTTAGGATTATTATTTTTATTATCTGGTTTTTTCATGAAGTTATCAGATGATTACTCTGATATTAATAAAGATTTAAAATTAGCTAGCTTAACAGGTATTTTATGTGCAATTGCATCATTTTTAGCTACTGTTTATGATGTAGATGCGGCTTGTATACTTATAGGTATATTAATTGGTAATTTTTTAGTTTTAAAAGTAGATGGGATTCATCACATTCTTACTTTGATTTTATATTTATTATTATGCATTATATTTGGAATTCCGCAGTTAAGTATCGTTGTTTTATTGATTTGTGTTTTATCTGCACTTTCAGATGAAGTAGGTCATGAACTAATTTCAAATGTTACTAAAAATAGTTATATTGCTCTATTTTTTGAATATAGATTTGTTATGAAAGTAGTTATTTTATTATTAGCTATTTTTGATGTTTTTAACATTTTAACATTTCTTTGTTTTATTTTATTTGAAATAGCTTATGAATTGGCGGGTTTTATTTTTGAAAAATTAAATTAAAAAATAAGTTAAAAGGAATTAAATTCCTTAATTTATTATTTAGTCGTCGAGTTCAACTCCTATTTTAGCTGCAAATCTTGCAATAATAACAGTTACAATTACAGCAACAACGGTTACTATAATAGCATAGCTAAATAAACTAGGAAGAGCATTTCCAGTTCCAACAAATTGTGTAATTAATGCTTGGATTGCATCATTCCATGCTAAACCTGCAACAAATGCAAATGCAGTTGTGATTAATCCAAGTATAGTTTCCACAATTAATTTTGTAATTTCACTTGCCATTTTTTCACCTCCTTAGTACTTGTATTTATATTCATTTTTATTTCTTTCTATTAAAATAAGGGACTGTCAATTTGTTAGCTCTTGTTTTCGTTTTTCGATCCAGCCATCTTTTTGGTGCATTATCTGATTGAATATTCCTTCTAATGTTCTAAATTTCTTTTTGTGTGCTTTGGGCATTGTATTTCCAATGTAATTTTCTATTTGATTGTTAGTACAGTCTAGTTTTCCTTTGTGTCTTTTTTTAAGGAAGTGTATGTATTTTTTGTATTCTGGGAAGAATTTTTTCTTTAAGTATTTTGCTAGAATTGGTGGAAAGTTTATTAATTTTTCTTTTAGGAAATTGATGTATTCTATTGCTTCTTCGTAGGTTTCTTTTTTGAATAATTTGTAAAATATGCTTAAATATTCGTTGATTTCTATTTTGTAGTTGTTTATCATGTTTTTGGATTGTTTTTTGATTTGTGTTTCTG
>NZ_LWMU01000067.1 GCF_001639275.1 Methanobrevibacter oralis | reverse complement strand
AAACCTAAAATCCAGAGAACATCTAAAAGAACTAGTCAAAAAAACCTTCAATGAAAATATTGAAAAGAACAATATTACAATACATTGGTGTGAAACATTTATATCAAAAGTTTAGTAATTAACTATAATTTGTCATTTTCTTTCAGTATTTTAATGTATTTTCTTCTTTGTGCTTTTATTTTGTTTAATTCTTTTTTTAATTCTTTTTTGTAAGTATTATCTTTTTGTCTTTTTTTATCATCTTTTCGAACTCTGTCTTTTTGAATTGTGATATCTTTTTTTATTAACGTTTTTTATTTTACAATTTAAACCATACTAAACTCCATATTTTCATTTAAAATTACCCTTTAATGTTTCCAAAAGACAATTTCAACATAACAAAGCTCGATAACATAATATCTTATCTATTAGAAGTTTTTAACAAAACAAAGAAAATAATAACCGAAAAAAGATTTTATAACCATTTAAAATATGAATTATTTAAAAAATTAGACAATTGGAAAAAATTCAAACCAATCAGAGGAAAAATAGAAGATTTTTTCAAATTACTCAAACAAAGACTTAATATTAAAGAAATACAGAAATATACATCAAAATCAGTTGAAAAAACAGTATATTTAAATGTATTTTTAGGAGTCCTAAAGGATTCCTCTCAAAACAGCAATACAACAATTATTCGAGAACGAAAAAAATCAGACCCTAAAATAATTTCATTAAATTATTAATATCACTATATTTTGTTTATATTTTTTAGTAATAATTCTTATTTTATTAAACATTCAATAAACAATAATTATATATAATATCTGTTTAAAAATAATAAATGATGTAGTTTTGAATGATAAAATTTAATAAAATTTGTTTTGTAATAACGATTTTAATAATATTATGCACAAGTGGCTTTGTAGCTGCTGTGGATAATGAAGACATTTATATTACATCAATTTCATCTGAAAATATAACTACTTCAGATTCTGATATGTTAATAGTTGAGGAATCAAATATAGGTTTAGATGCTATTGATAAATCAGATCTTTGTAATGATTTGTCGAATAATAGAGAATTGCTTGGAATTGATAATTCAAAGGATATTTTGGGTAATTCTTATGAATTTGAAGGAAGTACTTTTGAACAACTTCAAACAAAAATAAATGAACTTAATCCAGGAGATGTACTTTATATTGGAAATAAATCATTAATAAGTACATGGGAACCTTGGGGATATCCTAATATAATCAATGTTAATACTCCTAATATAAAGATTTCTGGAGGAAGTATTAGTAATCCCACTGCAACATCTACTTTAGATGGAAATTTAGCAAAAATATTCAGTTTAAATGATAATAACATTACTTTAACAAATCTGATATTAACTCATAGTGGTTCACAGATTAATCCTGCTGAATCAGTAATTATTACTGCTCCAAATTGTTTAATTGAAAATTGTACAATTAAAAAATCTAAAGGTCAAAACGGTGGAGGAATATCTGCAAATAGTAATGCAAATGGAACAATTATCAATAATTGTAATTTCACTGAAAATCAAGGAATTTGGTATGGTAGTGGTGCTGCAATAAAGTTAGAAGGTCCTAATTCTAAAATTACTAATTGTAATTTCATCGAAAATAATGCAGCTAATGGTATTGTTTATTTATCTGGTTTTAATACATTAATTGAAAATTGTACTTTTAAAAAGAATACAGTTGAAAATGCTGGTGCTGGAATTTATGTTAATACACAGGATTGTATAATTTTTAATTGTTCTTTTGAGAGTAATCATGCTAAAAATGGTGGCGCTATTTTCGTTGATCAATCAGGAAAACATTTAATAATTAAAAATTCTATTTTATATAATAATTCTGCTGATAACGGTGGAGCATTATTTGCTGATTGGAATTCTAATGACATGTTAATTAAAAATACATTATTTAATAATAACACTGCTATCTATGCTGGTGGAGCTTTATTTATTAGAAGTTCAAATAATTTATTGGATAATTGTACTTTTAACTATAATAATGCACTTCAAGGTGGTCATAATCTTGACTTTGGTGGAGGAGCAATATGGGCAGGTTTTTCTATTGTAAATGTTACGAATTCTAAGTTTAATAATAATACTGCACCCTATGGTGGAGCTTTAAGAGGTTCGTTTAATCTTGATAATGATACTTTCATTAATAACACTGCAACAGATGGTAATGGTGGAGGTATTGATTTAACTTGCTCAAATGATTTAGGCAGTGTTGAAATAAAAATTAGTAATTGTAGTTTTATTAATAATGTTGCTAAAGGTGAATATGATCCTAGTCAACAACCAGGTCCTAATGGTGAATATGACCGTTCTCAAGGGGGAGGTATTCACATTTATTATGGTGATAGTACAAACTCTAAAGTAACAATATCCAAAACTGAATTATTTAATAACCAAGCTGAAAGAGGCGGAGGAATAGATTTATACAGTGAAAGTAATACCTTAATTGAAAGCACTATATTTCATTATAATAATGCAAGTATGGGTGGTGGAATTTCAATAGTTGGTGATTATTGTACTATAAAAAATGTAACTCTATCAAATAATACTGCTACTAAATATGGTGGTGCAATATATATTTTTGGAAGTAATGCTCTTATTGAAAACACTATTACATTTAATAATACTGCATATAATGGTGGATCAATTTACATTAATGATAAATTTTCAACTATTAAAAACACCACTTTTCTTAATAACACAGCTAAAAATCTAAAAGATGGAACTGCTGGTTATGGTGGGGGAATATTTGTTAATTCTACTTCATCAGATATTCAAGGTAAGTTTTATTACAATAAAGCTCGTAATGGATCAGCAATTTATGTTAATAGTACTGGTTTAAAAGTTCATGATAGTATTTTTGATAAAAACCAAGCATGGTCTTATATTTTATCAATTAATGTAACTCCACAAGAAATATTTAGTGGAGGATACAGTAATGTTACTGTTCGCATTAAAGGTGGAGACAATATTGCTAATGCAATTTATAATGCTGCAGGTATAAATTCTATTTTGATAAATAATATCACATATTTATTTAGAGGTTTTGATGATATTACTAATATAGTATCAACTCCAAGTTATTATTTAAATCCAAAAAATGGTCCTATAAATGATACTTCAAGTGTGACTGGTGTATATTTACCATATCAATATGACTGGGAAGACAATCAAATTATTAATATTAATATAATTAATAATAAAACTGGAGAAATAGCTATAACAGAATCTCTTTTAACTAATAGTGAAGGATATGTTTATTTGAATGCTTCAAATTTAAAAATAGGTAAATATGAAGTATTTGCTTTTCATCCAGAAGATAATTATTATACTGAAATTAATAATAAATCTTTTATAATTGTTAAAGGTCTTGATTTAAGTATTACTAAAACAGTAAGTAATCAAGGTCCAATTAACATTGGTGAAAACATTATTTGGACAATTACTGTATATAATGATGGTACAGCTAATGCTAATGGTGTTTATGTAAATGATACTTTACCAAACGGTCTTACTTATGTTAGTGGTGATTCTGGAGGGGACTATAATCCAACAACTGGAATTTGGACAATAGGAACTTTGGCTAATGGTACTAATGTAACTTTAAAAATTATTACTACTACAAATAAAGCAGGAAGTATTACAAATTTTGCTTTAGTTAATTCTAGTATAACTGAAAATAATACTAAAAATAATAAAGCAAATGCAACAACCACTGTGATATCAACAAATGTTGATTTGGTTATTACTAAGGCTGTTGATCACTTGTTTTGTGTTGTTGGTGATAATGTTGTTTGGACTGTTACTGTTACTAATAAAGGTCCGGGTAATGCGTCTGATGTTTTTGTTAAGGATGTTTTGCCTGATGGTCTTAAGTATGTAAGTCATACTGTGAGTGTGGGTGCTTATGATCATGTTTCTGGTTTGTGGACTATTGGTACTTTAAATAATGGTCAGTCTGTTGTTTTAACTATGGTTACCTCTGTGTTAAAGTTAGGTAATCTAACTAACATTGTTACAGTTAATACATCTAGTAATGATACTAATGAGTCTAATAATGTTGCTAATAATACTACTGAAGTGTTTAATGCAGTTGATTTGGTTATTACTAAGGCTGTTGATCACTTGTTTTGTGTTGTTGGTGATAATGTTGTTTGGACTGTTACTGTTACTAATAAAGGTCCGGGTAATGCGTCTGATGTTTTTGTTAAGGATGTTTTGCCTGATGGTCTTAAGTATGTAAGTCATACTGTGAGTGTGGGTGCTTATGATCATGTTTCTGGTTTGTGGACTATTGGTACTTTAAATAATGGTCAGTCTGCTGTTTTAACTATGGTTACCTCTGTGTTAAAGTTAGGTAATCTAACTAACATTGTTACAGTTAATACTACCAGTAACGACACTAATAAATCCAACAATAAGGCTAATAAAACCATTAAAGTAAATCCAATAGTTGATTTAAAAATCACTAAATACTCTAATAAAAAAATATATTATATTGGAAATAAAGTTATTTGGACTATTAAAATCATAAATAATGGACCATGTAAGGCCGTAGATGCTTATGTTGTTGATAAATTACCTTTAGGATTTAAATACATTAGTAGCTCCGCAAGCAAGGGTTCATATAACAAAAATACTGGAAAATGGAATATTGGAAATATGTCAAAAGGAGAAAAAGTAATCTTAAAAATAATTACAAAGGCAGTTATGATTGGTAATTATACTAACATAGCTTCTATAAACAATACTGTAAATGATACTAATTCCTCAAACAATGAGGATAATTTTACAGTTAAAGTAATTAAAAAAGAAAACATAACTCCTAAACCTCCAAAACACGATAATCATACAAATCCAGTTATTCATAAAGACCCAAATAATACTTCAACAATTTTAGAAAGTACAGGTAATCCTTTAATAATGATTTTAATGGCAATATTTATTATTACAGGAAATATTTTCAGAAAAAAAATAAAATAAATTAAATTAAAACTAGAATTTCCTTTTTAAATTCTAGTTATTATTCTTTTTTTAAAAAATAAATCTTTATATATTTTTAATTTAATGAATTTAGATTCTTTACCTAAGGTTGATTTATTAAATAGCTAATCTTTTGATTAAATGCTCGTGTTATTCAATTTGATAATGTAGAGGTCTTATGTTTTCTCAAACACGATATTTATCTAAATTAGCGGAAGTTCGTCATATTGATGGAAGAATTAGTAAATTGCTATCAAAAGTATTAATTTATAGTTTTATTGATAAAATTGAATTTAAATTAAGAAATTCTAAGAAGTTTTTGAGGTTAAATTTTATAAAAAGTCATCTATAGGTAGTGTAGATAAATTATATATGCTAAAATTAACAAAAAGCTTTGCTTTTCCATCATATATTTCATTAAATATTTCAAATAGTCTTTGAGCTTCTTTTTTTCTATTTATTTTTAGCAACATGCATATTTTTTCAAATTCTAAAATATTTGGTTGGTCAAATCTGGATTTTTCTTTATCATAAAATTTTTGATTAATTCATCATATTCTCCTAAATCATATAATATGCTTGCTTTTTTAGCAATTACATACAATACATATCTCATATCTTTTGATGAATATGCTTTTTTGAGTTGTCTATCAGTTATTTTTAGTGCAACTTTAAATCGTTTATATGAAATGGCTAGTATAAGTTGTTTATTGAAATCTTTAGATGCAGATTTAATAGATTCATCAATCCTGTCTAGTTCTATTAGTGTCCATATTTTTTTTATCTAAATATTTGTTAAAAATTTTTGATTTTAAAGCAATTATTTGTGTTGGTATAGCTAATATGTCATATAATCCAGTAAAATCATAATATTTATATGAAAATGGTAGAAACCTTTCAATTCTCGAATTATCTTGATTATAATTTTCATATTCATCTAAATCTTTCTGACTTATTGATTCACAAACACGATCACATTCATGTAAAATTTCCGCTGGTTTTCCTAATTTTTTGAGGTGATCTGTTTTTTTATCTAATATAAAGTCATAAAAAATTAAATTATATTTTACATCCCAATTACTTAATTTTGATAAGTATTTATTATAATAGCTAATTAATTCATCATCACTTAATAGCTTTGTAATTTCATCAAAAGCTTCTTTTAATAGCTCATCTTTTGTAATAACATAATTTTGTTTAACTTTACATAATTCAATTGATTCCTGGATAACTGCATCATAAACAATTATATCTTTATTCATAATTATTATACCACTCTATTAAGGCCTAAATATATCTTATTTTTTTTATAAACTTTATCTAAAATATTATTCCATTCATCAACACTAATAGATCCTTTGTTCGGAATTAATTTATCAAAATAAGACTCTTTTAAATTTAAAATATCTGATAATACATAAGTTAATGTTTTTCCAGTTAAGGCTAAATTATATGGATCATAATTACATACTTTTAAAACCCATAAGTCTTCTTTTAAAGCTTTTGAATATTCTTTTTTAAGTGAATCATACCAATTTGTTATTATACTGTCATTACATCCAATTCCAGAGCCGATACATATATAATAATCTTCATTGGTAAAATTTATTTTTTCAATAGATTTTTTAATTTTATTTTTAAGTTCTGGTGAATTTAATTCTAATTCAAATTCGCTATTTGTAATATAATCACTTATGTAATTTTCAATTTCTTTTTTATTTTTAAAATAACCTATTGGCTCTAGTTGATTGGGATTAATATCACATAAATCATAGATTAAATCTTCATCAACATCACATATTTCATATCCTTCAAGTTTATGAGATTCATACTTCTTAAAATCGATACAGTAATTTTCAAAATCTTCTTTATTTAAATACCATAAAACTTGTATTTTTCTTATCAATGAAAACACCTACTATCATTTAAATCATTATTTTTTATTTATATTATATTTTATGATATAAAATTCATGAATTAAAATATTTATATTTATTAAGTCATAGTTATTATTGTGTTTTGGTGTAATTATGGAATTTATCTTAAATAATAAAAAGTATTCAATTAATAATCATGAATTGTACATTAATTATTTAATGGTAGATAGTTATTTTAGACAAAATTATTCTAAATATGATTATGATATCGAGTTTGATTTTATAACTCCTCTTTTAAATAAGGAAAAAGTAGAATTTAGTGATATTGAAGAGGGAACATTGTTAATATCAGAGCTAATTGAAAAAGAAGAACTTAACTTTATAAACTCTGGTCTTAAAATAGATGTACATTTAAATGGTAATTTTAAAATATCTTATCAAAACATTGAGCTTTCAAATATTAAGGTAGGTGAAGCAATTCCTCTTATTATCTTATTAAATGCTCTTTTAGATTATAAACCAATTATTAGCTTAAACCAAATTAATGAAGAGCTAAATCATTTTCTTTTAAAATTCAGAAATTATAATGTTTATTAAAAATCATAGTTCTTCTCATGCTTGTAAGACTAGTTTCATATGATTATTAATATTGAAATATAGGGGAAGATTTAAAATAATACTATAATACCCATTTAATCATTTTTTCACTTATTTATATTAATAATATTGATGAAGTACATAATATTATCAATGCTTCTTTTTTGTAAATAAAATTGGTTATTAGATATGGAATAAATTTCATATTTGATGCACACATACATAGTTTAAAAAATGGCTCTTTTTAAAAAACTTGTGTGGTTTAAAAAATAATCCATCACATAAGTTTTTGAAAGTGCCTAAAAAACAATTAAGTATAATATAATTAATAATCATATATTAACTATCAATAAGTGATTAAAATGGAAATTTTTATTTGGATAATATTGGCTATTACATTCTTTTTATTAGAAGTACTCACAGGTAGTTTTATTTTAGTATGGTTTGGTGTAAGCTCAACAGTTGCAGCTATATTAAATTATTTCAAATTTGATTTTTCCACTCAATTTGGAGCTTTTATAATAATATCAGTAATTTTATTAGTATATACTAAAAAATTTGCAATTAAAGTCACACCAGAAATCAATAAAAAAACCACTGCAGAAAGACTAATTGGAAGAAACGCTAAAGTTATTCGCAAAATTGATGATGAAAACATTATTGTAAAAGTAAGTGGGGAAGAATGGTCTGCTTATGCAAAAAACAATGTTAATGTTGGAGATACTGTTAAGGTATGTGGAATAGAAAGCATTAAATTAATAGTTAAATAAGAGATGTTTTAAATGATATTGACAATAATAATAATCATATTTTTAGTTTTCATGGCTATAAAGTATGTTAAAATTTTAAGACCATATGAAAAAGGAGTTGTTGAAAGACTTGGAAAATACAATAGAACTGTTTCAAGTGGAGTAGTTGTATTAATTCCATTTTTAGAAAATTTAGAAAGAGTAGATTTAAGAGAACAAGTTGTAGATGTTCCTCCTCAAGAAGTGATTACAAAAGATAATACCGTGGTTGTTGTTGATTGTGTGATCTTTTATGAAGTTGTAGATCCATTTAATGCAACCTATAATGTAGTTAACTTCTACCAAGCAATTACAAAACTTGCACAAACAAATTTAAGAAATATAATTGGGGATTTGGAACTTGATCAAACATTAACCTCTCGTGAAATGATTAATGCAGAATTACGTGAAGTATTGGATGAAGCTACTGATAAGTGGGGAAGTAAAGTAGTTCGTGTAGAAATACAAAAAATTGAACCACCACAGGACATAGTAGAGGCAATGAGTAAACAAATGAAGGCTGAGAGAATGAAAAGAGCATCAATTCTTGAAGCTGAAGGTTACAAACAATCTGAAATTAAAAAGTCTGAAGGAGATAAACAAGCAGTTATTTTAGAAGCAGAAGGTAAAGCTGAATCTATTAGAAAAATGGCTGAAGCAGATAAACAAGCTTTAATTTTGAAAGCAGAAGGTGAATCAATAGCTATTGAAAAAGTATATGCTGCAATTCATGAGGGAAATCCTGATGATGGTCTTATAGCTATTAAATATTTAGAATCATTAGAAAAAATAGCTGATGGAAAATCATCTAAAATATTTTTACCATTTGAATCAAGTGGTGTTTTGGGTTCAGTTGCAGGCATAGCTGAACTATTTAAAGAGGATAAAGAAGAATAATTATTTATTCTCTCTTTTTTTATTTTTCTGAAATCAATAATAATTATACTCATTGTATTGGAAATAAAACATCTTATAATATAATTAATTTAGAAAGCAAGATACAAACAGGTGGACTAAATTTAATTTAAATCCATTAATTTTTCATTTGTTTTTTTAAAACTTCTTTTTATTATTGTTGAAATTTTATAATTTCAAGTTGATTAGATCTTATTTCATCAAATAGTGGTTTTATATCATTGAAACATAGCCATAGCTTTTTTAGGTGGAATTGCAAGTTTTATTTTTGAAAATTCATTTTAATGTTGTACTTCCATCTCTCTTCTTTTTTTGTTGAAGGCGTTTTATCACAAACAGTTTCTTTAGAAATTTCATCAATCGATTTTACTTTAAAATCTGATGGAATTAAACCACAATCACTATCTATTAATTCATTGCAATTTTCATAATTAATAAAATCTTTTGTAAAATTAATGACTTACCTACAATATTAAATGAGGAATTATCTTATAAAAACAAAAAATTTAATCATAGGACTGACTTTCATATTATTAAAGAGCATATTGATGATTTTTTAAATGGAGATAATATAAATCGATATTTTGTATTGCCTGGATTAAGAGGCGTGGGCAAAACGACGATTTTATATCAAATATATGAATATCTTTTAAAAGAAAAATAAATTCCTGCAAATCAAATATTATACTTTTCATGTGAAACATTAAACAAATTAACTCAATGCGACATATTCGAAACAATAAACCAATTTATAACTGAAATTCATCAAAATAACCTAATGACATTAAATAAGGAAATTTTCTTATTGATAGATGAATCACATTTGATAAAAATTGGTCTCTAACTGGAAAAATAATATATGATCAAAGTAAACTGTGATGAATGATAATAATTATAGAACTATCCAAAAGAAACTATTTTATTCAATAGATAGTATCATTGAAAAAGATTTAAAAACAATTCAAAATATTAATCAAAATAGTGAGAATTATGCTTATCGTTTATTAAAATTTTTAGCACAAAAGGTTCCTGGTGAAATTTCTCAAAATACATTGTCAAATTTAATAAAATCATCATCAAGTACAGTAAATACTATTTTAGAACTGCTTGAAAAAACACATTTGATATTTCATTATGAACCCTACTCCGGACCTAATGCAAGAGTAAAAAAATCATGGCAATATTATTTTGCAACACCTAGTTTAAGACATGCTATAAATAAGAATTGGGGATTTTCACCAATGAATCAGGATGAATATGACGGAATTTTATTAGAAAATTTGGTAGCATCGGGATTATTCAATTTAAAAAATAATGAGAATCATTTTGATTTCGATGTCTTTTTTGATTCATTAAAAGGTGGAGTTGATTTTTTAATTAAAAAAGAGTTTGAAAATCCAATACCTATTGAGGTAGGTCATGGTAATAAAACCAAAAGACAGATAATAAATGCGATAAATAAATATGATTCTGATCATGGAATTATAATTTCTAACACTACATTAAACATAGAAAAAAAGGATAACATAATATATATATACCTTATAAAACATTTTCATTTATGTAAAAAAAATTTTCAAAACTCAATTTTTTATCAAAAATTAAGTAAAATAATAAAAAAATTTATTCATCAACTAACAAATTGACAAATACATTTTGGTTTATTTTGCTTTAATCCATTGTTATTTATTTAATATTTTTTTCAGTCTATTTGATGGTTTTATATCAGAAAAATATGCAATTGAATAGAATGAATTTATTTGAGATAGGAATAACTTGTTGGCGATATAAACTTGTTAAAATAAAAATTCGCACAAGAGGGTCCATGCTTTTAGATGTTAATTTCAGGATATTTTAACAGCAAAAATTGTTGAAACAAGATATGAACCAGAAATATTAGCAACAAATCTAACAAAAATCATGTAGAAAACAATCTAACAAGAATACTTAAAAATAAAGATGAAAAAATAATTTTTAGGTTATTTGACTATGGGGTATCCAATACCATCTAATAATAAGTTTCTAGGAATGAATATCAGCCAATAAATATTTAAGTTATAAAACATTATATATAGGTTTATGAAAACTAAAATAATAAATTTTTTCACAAATAGCGCTAAAGTTTTCATAATTCCAGATAAATTATTTAATGAAAAAATAGAAAATCCTGATTATGGTGGCATTCTTTCATTAGTAGTTTATATGGCAATTTTAGGACTAGTTATAGGAATTCTAACAAAAAGTGCATTTATAACTGTATTTATTGTAATTGCTTCAATAATTGGGTCTCTTATTTCTAAATTAATACATTGTTTTTTAACTTATATTTTTGCAATGCTATTTAAGGTAGATGGTGAATTTGGGCAATTATATAATTTAATGTGTTATGAAGATACCTTGAATATATTGATAATTATTGGTACTGGAATTACTGTACTTACAGGTAAATGGATAATTATACCTTTAGTATTTCTTGTAGGTATATGGAAAATGATTGTAACAATTAGTGCGGTAAATAGTGTATTTAAATTTGGATATGGTAAATCATTCCTTTCAGCTTATGGATTGTTGATTTTAGTTGTAATTATTTTAATGGGGTTATTTTTATGAACAAATATGAAATTCTAGGAATAATTATAATAATTGGATTAATCTTTTCAATTTGTGCTGTAACTATAGGTGCAGTTAATGATAATAATAAAAGTCAAAATAATAACGAGCAATTAAATTTAACAGAAAACACTTTGACTAATATTAGTGGAGTGAAAATTGTAAATTTAAACATTAAACAGGAAGTTGGTGGGGTTAAAATCAATTTCACAAACAACAGTAATGTTTACAATATTACAAGTGACTCTGATAATCCTGCAAAAGTAAACTACACTCAAAATGGAAGCACATTAAATGTTGATATTGATGCTAATAAATCAGACACTAATATTGAATTAAGTGATAAATACATTTATAATATTAATTCAGATATAGCCCTTGGAGGATTAGATGTTAATTTTACAAATGCAAATGTAAAGATCTTTAATTCAAAAATTATACTTGGTGGAGCTGATTTTGTACTTGATAATGGTGTTGTAAATAAAATTAATTCAAATATAAATACTGGTGGAGCAAATATTGTTGGAAACCCAAATAATAAAATCGAAATAACTTCAGATATTGTTATTGGAGGCATGAATATAATTCCAAACGAACAAAACCTCGATTTAAAATCTCATACAAGATTAGGTGGAGTGTTTGGACCTTCTTATACCTTAAAAGAAAATGCTAATTATACAGAGTATATTGGAAATAAAACATCTGATAATAAAATTAATTTAGAAAGTAAAATACAAATTGGTGGATTAAATTTAAATTAAATCCACATTTATTTTTTAAAATTTGATATCTTTTAAGTATAATCCAGTTTTAATATTTTTATTAGCTATTGTGTCTTCTAAAACTTCTTTTCAACAATTTTTCATCATTAATTCCCTATATAGATTCATATCAACAATCTTATCATAATAATTCTGGATTTCCATCATCAATTAATTTTTTTATAATATTAATTAGTCTATCTACATTTGAAGGGCGTAGATCTATTAAAGTTCATCTAAAACATATAATAACCTGTTTTAACAGTTTTTGCAAGATTAGTACCTATAAGATACACACCAATTTTACCTTTATTTGATTATTTCAATCCCAAATTGGGCTGATTAGTACTAATCTTGATATTATCACGTGGATTTCACTCAAAATCAGCCATACAACAATTATTCGAGAACTAAAAAATTCAGACCCCTAAAATTATTTTATTTCAATAAATTTTTTCCACAAAACACCAAAATTACCTAAAGTTATAAATAGAGTTCCTAACAACAGTAAAGATAAATTATCTCTAAATAATAACATTGTTGTTGAACCTATGATAAATATTAATATAATGGTGAATATATTTTTTTGAGTTAATTTTATTTTTTTTGGATAATATTCTTTATTACTTAGTATAGATATATAGAAAATAATTAATGAGATTATAATTAGTTTTGATAAAAATAAATGATTAACTTCACCATTATGAACTAATTCAAAAGCTACTGTCATTAAATTAATACTAATAACAATAAAATAATGACTAAACATTAATCTAAGGCTTCTTTCAACTCTATGATGTTCTACGAGATTATGTATTTGAATTACATATGAACCAAACATACTTAAAACCACTAAAAATATTAAAATAGGGAGAATTTCGAAATTATTAATATCAAAAAAATGTGTTATTCCAACAACAGATTCTCCAAAAGTAATAATAGTTAATAATTCAAATCGTTCAACTAAATGTGGAAAATTTATAATGTTTTTATCAAATTTTCCTTTAATAAAGAAAGGTAAAAAAGCCCCTGTTAATACAGCAATAACATGAATCCATGCAATAATATGAATCCAAATAACAATATTTTTTAAGTTAAATAAGATACAAAAAAGTGCTAAAAAATATATTGCACAAATGATTAATAAAATTTTAATTGAATTACCAGCTGCACCTTGCATTGATTTTTCTTTTATTGCTTGTATCGTATATAAAACAACAACACTTAATAATAAAACTAACATTGCAATATTAAATGATAAAACCATATTGTTCCATTGAGTACTAATTGTATTAGTCATATAGATTACAGCAATCATATTAATAGATGCAATTATGTAATCATAAAATTTCCATTCACCATATCTATTAACATAGTTTGTAAAATAAAGCCATGCTTATAAAATCACAAAAAAAACTTATAATGTAATAAAAAAAAGTATTTAAGCTAATTCCACCATTAATTGGATTATTAATTAATGAAGTTAATCTAGAAATAGCATAAACGAATATCAAATCATAAAATAATTCAATTAACTCTACTTTTTTTTCAATTATTTCCATAAAATACCCTAATATTTATTTAAATCCAATTCTTTTTTTAGTTAAATTTTATAACTTATTTATAGAAAAATTTCTATTGATTATTCATATAAAAAAATTTTATTATTTACACTCAAAATCAAGAATAATATTTGTTTTACTCAGTAATTATGAATTGAATAACTTTATATATAAATTTATCTTCAATAGTGTTTATATTTCTTTCTTTTATCATTAAGATACTAATACTTCTCTTTTTTATATTTGTTTAACCTTGTAGAAACCCTCTATTAAAATTTAAGTGAATATCGATGTTATTTGCTTTTTTTGTTAAATAATTTTGTTTCATTCTTTATTTTTTGATTTTAACATGTTTATTGTTCTTTGCAAAAAATTTTTACAAAAAATGTTTTAATTCTAATTTTAAGTGATTTTATTACTTTAATTTTTATACCTTTGAAATAATACTTGTTATTAATTAAAAAACTTAATAATAATTTATAAATAGTAGAATGGAGAATAATTTATTAATATGAACAAGAAAATAAACTATTTTCCGTATTATAGTTTTTCTCTAAAAATTTTTACCATATAGGTTTAGCCAATTTTCATAAAATGATTTGAAGCCAATAATTTCATAAAATTTATCTTTAAATAAGTTAATTAACTGATTTTCGGTTGTATAATAT
>NZ_LWMU01000066.1 GCF_001639275.1 Methanobrevibacter oralis | reverse complement strand
AAAACAACACCAGAAGCACTAATTAAAAAACCCATATCATACAATACAGCATTACTACCTAAAATCGAAATATTCCTATTTAAATTAATAATATTAACACCTAAACCAGAAAAATCACCTAAAAATACCAATTCATCATATGAATTATTATTCAATAATACTCCATTACTATCAAAGAAATTAAAGAAAGTAGAATTAGTAACACCAATAGGACAATTATCTTTAACTATATTTGATGAATCACTATAACTAACTGCATTGTCACCATATTTACTACGAGCATATAAATAATTTTCAGTAACATTATTGTTTTTCTTAGAACCTAAAACAATAGCATAAGTATCAACAGTTTTAATAATATTTCCACAAATGACATTATTGTCAGATTGTACCCCAACAGCATTAAAAACAGTATTATTAATAAAAGTTGTATTTTTTGCTGATGAACCAAAAGATACTGATCCATTGAGAATTGAGTTTGATAATTGAGTATTTGCACCATTAATTGCAGTATTTCCAGCAACAGTAATATTTATTGCTTTTCCACCAACAGAAATATACAATGCATTTGCTGTACTATTATAAATAATAGAACCTGATGAAACAGTTAATGATCCACTAACTGTATTATTATAAGCATATGTATCTGCTGGAAGGTTCATACTAGCTCCACCTACTAAAGTATTATTACAAATAGTTAAATTATTTGTATTAGAAGCACCCCATTGTGGATTAACACCAGTACCACTATAATTAATATAATTATTAGCAAAGGTTGTATTTACGCCAGTAATTACAAATCCCCAACAAATTGCAGTTGGAGTATCTGGCCCATACATTTTATTATTTATAATTGTATTTCCAATATTAGCAATTGAACCTGTAGGAAGACCTGTATTATAAGTAGTTAAATATATTAAATTACCTACATTTCCAACTCCCCTTACAGTATTATTATCAAAAATACAATAATTAGCACCAGCTATTACTAATGAACTTGATCCGCCATTATTTCTTGTGTAGAAATATGAATTTTTAACTGTTACATAGGAGGAATTACCTCGAATGGAAGTAGCTCCAACACCAGATCCAACTCTTGCATCTTCAACTATTGCACTTATATTATTTAAAATAACATGATGAGCATTTTCAACCCATACTTGCGTATTATGGAATATAATGTCAGATACATTAGTTCCAGAACCTCCATTATAAATAGCAAAACGATTTCCTGGATTTTCACCAAATAAACTACCTGCAGATGTATGTAAATCAATAAATGCATCTTTAGTAGTTGAAATCATATTAATTGGTTTGAGAATAGCAATAGTATAATTAGCATCTGCACTAGCTATAAAATTACCTCTGAAGTCTAAAGTAGCACCATTTGGAACAATATCTAATAAATTACCAGTTTCATCAAAGTAATCATGGAAAGTTACATTATTAACAATACCATCTAAACACTTTAATGAAGAATTTATTTTACAAGACTTGTATTTTTCATCTCCAGAATAGGCAATAATAAAATTATTCACCCCAAGTATTAGATTACTAATATTAAATTGGACATTGGAATTTTCAATAGCTTTGGTTATATTTACACCATTGATTATTAAAGAAATATTGCCAGTAACATTCTCACTATTTAAAGTAACAGAAATTGTAGCATTAGACCCCATGAAAACATTAGCTGCATTAATAGTCATATTAACCTTAGATTTAATACCTTCATTATTTAAAATTAGATTATTTACACCATTTTTTATAATTACACAATCATCACCATCTAATTCATGAGCTACTAAATAATTATTTGTTACATTAGAATTATCTGTTTTGATAATTGATATAGCATATTTTCCTTCAGTAAAGATAGTATTATTTCTAATATCAAACGAACGGTCTCCATACATAAATTGAGCATAACTAATACCATAAATATTATTATTATCGTCATATTCACCTATATTGTAAGTGTATATGGTATTATTATAAATAGCTGCATGACCATTTTGAATTTCAATACCTGAAACTAATGCCCAAGCATGAGTAACTGCAAGACCTGTGATATTAATAAAATTATCCGCAATGTAGAGTTCAGAAGAACCACCAGACATACTTGCAACATAAATTCCTAAGTTAGGACCATTAGAAATACTTTTAATTTTGTTTCCTATAATTTTCACTTCGGATTCTACGCCTTGGAATGGATAAGCAGCACCATTTGAATCAATTCCACCTTTTGTAAACATTAAAAACTCGTTATTAGACATGGTTAAATTATGATTATATCCAAAATTAATTCCATATAAATAATTATTTGCACCTATTGGAGTAAGATTATCAATCATGAAAAATTTATTTCCCTCAATTAAACAATCATGAGAACCTACAATATATAAACTCTGAAGTGTAGGATAACTTCCAGAATGATTATTAGGGGTAGTATTTACATAATTATTTGTAAATTTAATATTATTTCCTTCATAGATACAAATTGGATTTATATAACTTAATCCCATCATATAATACTCTTGATTATAATTCTCTACTGTTAAAAATGGATAACGTGAATTAAATGTATTATTATCAATTAAAATATCTTGACATTCATAAATATTTAATGCATTCATATATTTTGTAGCATCACGAGTAGCATGATTTTCAAAAAATATTTTAGAATTAGTTAAATTAATATTCCTTTTAGAATTAAAGTAAATTACATTTACCTGACAGTCATTATCTACAAGAGTATAATTTATATTTAAATTATTTAATTTAACATTATCCTCATAAACATTTATTAATGCATTAGTATGACCAGCACCACCATAAATAAAAGTTATGTTTTCAATTGTAACATTGCTAGAATGAACATGAAAACAAATATTATTAAAAATAGCCCCATCACCAGAAATATTTGCTGAATGAGCAACAATTATTGCCTCTTCATGATCTAATTCAATATTAGAAAAATTTCCTTTAAATACAACATTATCATATTCGACAATGAATGTACCATATTCTAGATAATCTTTGTAATTCTCTGGCGTAATAATAACTGGAGAATCACGCACACTATTAATTTCATTATTAGGTTGTCTCAAAGAATTATCATTTTCATCAAGATTACTTACATCACTAATAGCAACTTCATCCACAAGGGCTTCACCACCATTAGCTTCAGTTTGATCAATCGAAAGCTGAGAATCTTGTGAATCCTCAACAGTTACCGTTTCATTAGCTGCATTAACTGCACCTAACGCCATTATTGCAATTAGTACAAGACTAAAAAGCATTAACAATTTAAATTTCAAACAAATCACCTTAATATTTAATCAATTAAGATAGTAATATGTATATTTATTTAATATTTATATTTTGTCAAAATATTTTGATAAAAAAATAGAATAATATCAATTAAAATATTAAACTCTAAATAAAATGTAATTATTATAATTAAAAAAAAATATTTTGAATATTAAATTCAAAATAAAGCTAAAATTTATGATAATAACCCAAATCAACAAGAAAAAATAGGAATAAACTCCTATTTTTTAATTTTTACAGTGTTTTTAATTTTAGATTTACCATAAATTGAAAAAATTGTATATTTTCCAACTTTTAAATTTTTTAAACTTAAAGTAGCGACACCTCTTGAATTGGTTTTAACTTTGTATGTTTTTCCTTTAAATTTAAACTTAATTACTTTTTTAGGCCATGCTTTTCCTTTAACATTAACAAGTTTTGCATTAAACTTAATTGTTTTAGATTTTTTCTTAGAAATATTTTTAGCAGTCAATATTGGTTTTACAACAATATTATTTTCTACTTTATATCCTTTATACTCAGCAATTATTAAATATTTTTTAGGATTTAAAGTGATTTTTAAAGATGCATAACCCTTCTTGTCAGTTTTTACAATATATGTTTTTTTATTAATTTTAAATATAACTTTTTCACCTGATTTAACAACTTTACCATTATCTCCAATTACTTTAATTTTATAATACTTACCTGATCCAAAATAAATAGTCATATCTTTATTTTCAAGTAAACGTTTTGATATTTCTAAGTTTTTAGAGCTTTTTTCACCAGTAAAATTATTAATTACTATTACAACATACTTTCCAATAGCTAATTTAACATTTAATATAGCAATGCCTCTAAAATTTGTAGTTACCTCATAATTTTTACCATTTATTCTAAAAGTAATATTGGTATTTTGCAATATTTTTCCATCTTTACTTAAAAAAGTAGCTTGGAAGTCATTTTTACTATTATATCCTCTAATTAAATCTTGAACAATTATTGTAGATAATACATTTAGACTTGAATTTAAAGTAATTGATTTAAAATCTTTATTTCCTTTAAATTTAACAATAATTTTATGATTACCAACATTTAAATCTAAATTAAAACTAGCTACTCCATTTTCATTTGTTTTAGAAGTTATCAAATTATTTTCAACTATTAAAGTAATATTTTCATTAGCAATACCCTTACCTTTATCATCATTTAAAGTAATATTAAACTCACCATAAGTAGTTTTACTTATGTTAAACGATGGATTTTTCTTTTCTTTAACAGTAAGTGAATCAGATATGCTTTTAGCATTGTAAATAATACTTCCCACATAAGTAACAGTGAAATTATATATTCCAAAAGTTAAATTAGAAACTTCAAAAGTAACAAAAGAATTATTGATCGTTTTTGTTAAATTTTTACCATCAATAAATAAAACAACATCTCCTGTGGCATTTGAATCTAATGTAACATTAATAATAGCTATTTCATCTTCAACAATCAGATTATCGAATTCAATAGCTAATTGAATATCTATTTTTTTAACATTAAATGTTATTATTTTATTTGATGGATTAAATCTTAAGTCTCCACTATATTTCATATTAATACTGTAATTTCCACTAGTTAAATTTTTAATAACAAATTTTGCCTGACCATTGTTAATTTTAGCAATATACTCTTCATTATTTAATATAAAAGTTAAATTTCCTGTAGCTTCATCATCAATATTTATATCAATTATGATTGGACTTCCATAATTTACATCAGACGTATTCGCAGTTATGTTTGATTCAATTTTTTGACCATTTGCTAATGCTTTTATTGTATTTAATCCATCATGAACATAAACAATCCCATCTCTGTTCATGGCTTGAACATTACTTAAACTACTAAGATTAGCTTTCCATAATACTTCCCCCTCTCTAGACAAAGCATAGAACATCCCTTCTTGAGTTCCAACATAAATATTTCCATTATTATCAATTAACACGTTAGAAGTGAATTTTTCAGTTATATTAGCAAATACCGAACTTTTTCCACCATCATTAATATCATATTTATATAAAACCCCTTCTGAGTTAACAGAATAAATAACTCCACCATTATCATCAATAGCTAAATTGCTTCCAACACCACCTGTTACATTTGCTTTCCATATTTCAACACCCCCAACAGACATTGCAACAATTGAATTTTTATCAAAAACAAAAATTATATTGCTAGAACTAACAATTGGTCTAGCACTAACATTCACATCCCCTTTTGAGATTATAACTGATTTTGAAGTTATATTAATAATTTTAATACTATTATTTGTATTAATAGCTACTAAATCATTATGCAAAAGAACTGGAGCACTAATTGGAGCATCACCAGTCTCAATTTTTATTAATTCCCCTCCATATTCCCAACTTTTATATGGAATTATAACTAAATAATAAGTTCTTTCTGAATACTGATATTCACTAGCAATGTAAATATTTGCATTTGAATCAACTACAGGAGCAAACTTACTTGAGCCTTGATAAATGTTTGAACTACCATACTTATTACCAGTTGTAGCATTAATAAAGTATAATGTATCTCCTGGTTTTGGAGCAATAATAACATCACGAGAAATAGCTAAACCAGAAAATGAATCTATACCCCAAGGTTGAAAAATCCATCTTTGAGTACCATTACTATAAAAGGAATAAATTTTATTTCCTGCTGAAATATAAATATTTCCTTTAGCATCAATTACCATTGAAGAATAATTACCCTCAAATTCAAAATTAGTAATATTGTTAGCATTACTATCACTATTATAAGGTATTTTACCTGAATTTTGACCATCATAACCTTCTTGAGGGAACTGTGGAGTTTCATAATCTTGTACAGTGAAATTAGATTTATAAACCGCAGTTAAGTAATTGGAATCACCAGAATAATTAACACTAACATTATAATAGCCAACTGGTAAATCAGACAAAGTTATTTGAGGTATACGACCCATAAATCCAATTGTCTTATTAAATGTTTTATTTGCAACAGTAATAAGTACACTACCCGTTAATGTATTAGGACTAGTAAAACTAATAACCTCATCATGATCTAACATTATATTATCAGCAATTATATTAATTTTAGCAATCACCTTTTTTATATTAAATGAAATACTTGTGATATTTTTTGTGTAATTTTCATCTCCAGAATATATTATTTTAGCAGTTTTAATCCCTGCATTTAAAGCATCAAATATAATTATGGCTTTAGAATTTTTTAATGTTATCATTTTTTCAATACCATCAACAATAATAGTTACATCTCCAGTAGCCCCATTATTTAAAGTAACTTCAAAAGTTGTACTATTTCCATATGTCGTTCCATTAATTTTAATTGTAAAATTAGATTTTATTTTATTAACACTAAACAATGTTTGATTTTGGCTAGTTAAATATTTATCATCCCCATTATAAATAACAACGACTTCATAATCGCCTGAGGTAATCGAATTGATGGTAAATATGGCTTTCGCATCAACGATATCAACAACATGTTCTTCATTATTTATTTTAATTGTAACATTACCTGTTGCATCTGGCAAAACTTTAGCTGTTATATTAACATCATAGCCAAATTCAACATCACTAATTTCAATAGCTACAGTTGAATTAATTTTATTTACAAAAAATGTTTTATTTGCTTCAATTCCATAATAATAATCCTCACCACTATAGATAACAACAAGATTATATTTATTGGCTTTTAAATTAGATAATATAAATGAAGCTTCACCATTTACTAATGTTTTATTTTCGGTTATATTACCTAAAACAAGAGTAACATTACCTTTAGCTTCATTTGGAAGTTTAACTAATATTTCAACATCAGATCCTACATTAACATCATCAACATTAATTATCATTTCAGGAATTAACTTATTTACAGTTAATGAAGTTAAAATTATAATATTTTCATATTTAATGTTTCCAGAATAATAAAGAGTCAAATTATACTTTCCAATTGGCAAATCAAGAATCATGACAAATCCTTTACCATTTGTTAGATTTAGAGTATAGTTTTGATTATTAATATTAATTATAAGTTCTTCATTAATATCATAAGGTGCATTAACCGTAATATTTGCAACATCACCCCAGGTAATGTTTAATCCATTAATTTGAATTTCAGGATTTATTTTAGTAAAATTAAAATAAACAGATGCATTTACTACATTATAACTTGCAATAATAACGCCATCATCATAATCTGTTAAATTATACTTTATTTTAGCTTTACCATTAACAATACTAATAGAGTTATAATCTGCTTTTCCATTAATAGTTGAAATTGTTAAGTTTAAATTAGGAAACTCTTTAGCATTATATAAAATAATACTACTAGTATTTTTATCATATACATTATTAAAATCAAATGTTATTTGAGCTAATTGATTAATATTTAATGAAGTAGCATTTGAATAAGCATTTAATATAATCCAATTTTCACAAACAATATTATTATCCATTTTTGGACAAGTTGAATAATTATTTAATGTATTTCCCCACCAATTCCCATTAGCTATAAAATTAGAAATATCTGAAATAATTAAACCTTTATTATGTGCATATGAATTATTTAAAAATATTGAATTTTTAATAATTGCACCATTTCCTTTAAAATTAATGATAGATGATGATGTGCCTATATCATGATTGTTTAAAAAAATTGAAGATTTAATATTAAATAAACCCCCATTAAATCCAATACAAGAAGCATGATTTAAATTTGGTTGTTTATATGCTGCAGAATTATTTAAAAATAACGAATTATATACATCTAAATTTGCATTATTATTCTTAATATAAATACATCCATCTTTAACTAAATTATTCATAAAAATTGAATTATCTATTGAACCTTGCCCTTTATTATTAGAATAAATTAAAGAATGTGTTTGCATTTTTGTAGCATTATTTTCATCGAAAATGCAGTTAGTTATATCGAACTTTGCTACATTAATTAAAATACCTGTATTATTTTTAAATTTTGAATTTATAACTTCAATATCACTAGCTACAATTAATTTATTAATAAAATTATTTTCAAATGTACAATCATCAATTATTAATTGACCTTCATTTTGATAAATAAAACTAGTAGAACCATTTAAATTAAAAAAAGTTAAATTTTTAAATGTTACAGAAACATTGTTAATATTAAAATTTGTAGAATTAACAATAGAACTATTATTTTCACCAATGATTATTAAATTATAGTTAATTGTAATATTGTTTTCATCAAATACCCCATCCATAATCATAATCAAACCTGTTCTATTAGCTAATTCAATAGCTCGTTTAAGAGTTTTTACAGGGTTTTTTCTTGATGAAGCATTATTTTCATCATTTCCCAAACTTTGAGAAAGATAAATATATTCTAAAGGAGCACCTACTAAAATTTCATTAGATTTTTGATTTGTTATTCTAGATATAACATAAACAATAGGATGTTCCCCCTCACCAACATCAACTTGAAATGATGAACCTGTGACTTTTTTAGAATACTCTCCGTTAATATATACATCATACTCTGCTTTATCTAAAATATCTCCATCATAACTTTTTGGATAAAGTAAAGATGCATCTATATAAACATTTACTTTAGAGTCTATGACAAACTCATCACTTGAAATTTTAAATTTAGTAAACTCAATCGAATTATTAATATAATAATTACCATGGATTTCAGATATAGAACTAGGATCTAAATCTATTATTAAAACATCACCTATTCTTGTATGATTGATAAATTTATTTCCAACAAGATACACATCTGGAGATCCATATCCATGTGCTTGATTTGCACATATAGCAGTACCAATTGAAGCACTATTTTTAATAAATGTTGAGTTTAATACTGTAAGAGAACCTTTATCCATGATAGAAATAGCTCCTCCACGACCAAGACCTGTAGTGGATTCATTTGTTAAAGCCCAACATAAATTTTCATTACTTTCAAATAGTGAATTTTCAATGTAAATATATGGACTATGCAAGTACAAACAAGCCCCAATAGCTCCTCCTCCATTGTTAGTAGTGCAATTATTACCTATAAAGCTACAGTTGTATATTTGTAGATAACTATAAGTATATAATGCACCACCATTCCAACCAGCAACATTGGAAATAAATTTTGAATTGTAGAGTGTTGTATTAGCCCCTCCATGAGTATGAATTGCACCAGCCCACCAACGTGACCTATTTTTATAAAATGTTGTGTTATAAACTGTTAATACTCCACAATTATTTATTCCACCAGGTTCAGTTGAGGCATAATTATTTTCGAAATAACAATTTGTTACTATCATTCTAGCACTAGTACAAATTTGAGTTGGATTATCATCTGGATCATATATACCAACACATCCAAATGCGTTATTATTATTAATAAAAGTACAATTATCTAAAGTAGCATCTCCTCTTTTAATATAAACAATAGAAGAATGACCTATTGATGTATTGATATTTTCAAAATAGCAATCTTTAATTAAATTTGTTGTATTACCTCCCATTCTTAAAAATACTCCATCAGGATCATAAGAAAGAGAAATCCATTTAAAAGTAACACCTTGAAGAGTAATACCAATTTTTGAATTATCAGGAACAATAATAGGAGCATATGTTATATTTCTTGCTTGAGAAGACACATCACCAATATAAGAACCTGTACTACCTAATATAGTAAGATTATTATTAATAATAATCTGATTATCACTATTATTTAAATCAATAGGATAATAATTAGTATTCTCTTTTAATTTAACAATGTAATTTTTATCGTTTAGTGAAGCATAAAACTTCAATTCATTCCAATCTTCAACAATTATAGTATTTGAGCCGTCTTTAAGTGAATCTTGATAATCTATTGAATAATCATCAATATCATCTTGAGATGTAATTTCATTTAAATTTAATGAATGAGAATTTAAGGTTTCATTTACATCCAAATCATCAGCACTAACACTACCAATACAAAATAGCAATATTAAGAATATTAAAAATATATACAATTTTCTATAAAATTTCACCATATCAACCCCAGATGATAAAGAATAAAAATCTTTTGAGATGATATTGTATATTTATAATGTAGTATATAAATTTTAAAAAATTATTGGTATATAATTTGTATAAAAATGGTTTAAAAAATAAAAAAAGAATAGAGATCAAATAAAATCTCTATTTTTTGGTTTTAATTGTTTTTTTAATGCTGTCTTTAATGTATTTGACAACAATAGTTGATTTTCCTAAACTTTTACTCTTAAGAGTAACACTAGCAATTCCTTTAGAATTGGTTTTGGCTTTGTATGTTTTTCCTTTGAATTTGAAAGAGATTATTTTACCAGAAACTGGTTTTTTCTTTTTATCAATTAACTTAGCTGTATATTTAAAGGATTTGCCTTTTTTAACAGTTTTGGAACTAGCAGATAAAACTTGTTTTACAACGAGTTTATTAAATACTTTAATTCCTTGATATTCACTAGTAACTCTATATGTTTTTGGAACAAGGTTAACTTTCAATTTAGCATAACCTTTATTGTCAGTTTTGACTTTATAAATTACACCATTAATTGTAATTTTAACAATTTGACCATAAAGAGCTTTATCATATTCGCCAATTAAGCGAACTTTATATACAGTACCATCATTATAGTACATTGTAATATCTTTATTTTCTGTTAATTTAATAGGAACTTTAATATCAATTTTACTCTCATTAGAAACTGGGTTATATATTTCACTTCCACCATATGAAGAAACTGCAGCATATATTCCTGCTTTATCTTTAACAGTGAATTCTATATAACCTTCATCATTAGTAATATTAGTGTAAATACCACCATTAAGAGCTAAAGTAATTGTTTCACCTTTAATAGGATTACCATCTAAATCAATTAATCTAACTTTAAATTTAGATCCATCACCATAATTCATGAATAAATCTTCAGTTATTAATTTAACATTAAGACGGTTTACTGTAACTTTAACAGTAGTATTAACTGAGTTATATGCTTCATTACCATTAAATTTAATAGAAATTCTGTGGTTACCTTCTGTTAAATCATTTAATGGAATGGTAATTTTACCATTTGAATCAGTTTCAAATTCTTTATTGGCATTATCAACAATTACACTAACATTAAGATTTTGAATTGGATTGTTATTCTCATCAACTAGAATAGCAGTTAGATTACCTCCAGTAATAGGAATTGTAGTGTCATTAACATTAATACTAATATTCTTACGAGGTTCAACATTAATTTTAGTTGTATTTGAGATTGGAGCATATTTATTATCACCATCATAACTAATAGCAACATCATAACTTCCCATAGTCAAATCTGAAATTTCAAATCTTACAATACCATTATTAATAGTGCCAGTATACTCACGATTATTAACTGTGATTTTTACATCGCCTTTTGTATCACTTGGAAGATTTACAATTACATTGGCATTTTGTCCTTCAATAATATCATTTGAACTTGCATTCATTAAATATGAAGATAATTTAGATACAGTAAATATAGTTGAAGCTTCATCACTTGCTAAGAATTTATTATCTCCTAAATATTTTGCAATTACACTGTATGTTCCTTCAGCTAAATCATTAATATTAAGTTTAGCTTTAGAATCAATAATCTCAACTAAATATGTAAAATCTCCTAATTTAATTACTACATTACCTGTAGCCTCATCGGAAATAGTTACAATAATTTCAGCATTATCACCTACACTAATTGAATTAGCAAAAACATTAATTTCAGAAGGTAATTTATTAACTTTAAGTAAAGCAGCGTTTTCTGCATTAGTGTAATTTTTATCATTTGCATAAGTAATTTTAACAAGATATTTATCAGCAACAAGATTTGAAGTATCTAATTCAATTATAGCAATACCATTTTCAACATTTATTGTTCTGGAAATATCTCCAATAGAAATTGTTACATCACCAGTGTAAGTATTTTGAACTGTTATTTCATAATTAACTTTATCACCAATGTTAATTTCTTTATTGTCGATATTAATATTAGCAGTAGCTTTTGAAATAGTTAAAATATCACTAGCATTAGCAATATTGTATTTAACATCACCACTATATGTTACATATACATCATATGACCCTGCAGCTAACTTAGATATATTAAAGACAACTTTACCATTAACAATTCCTTTTATAATAGATTTGTTGTTAATTTTAATGGTTATATTACCAGTAGCATCATCAGTAACACTAACTGTTACAGTAGCATTGTCCCCATATACTCCATCTTTAATTGAAACATCTAACTCCATATCATATTTTGCTATGTTTAATTTAGCAGTATTTGAATTTGCAGAATTATATTTATCATCTCCAGAATAAATTGCAACAACAGTATAATTACCAACAGAGAACCCGGTTACATCAATAGTTGTTTTACCTCCTGTAAGTGTTCCATTAAATGTTTTATTTCCTATTTTAATAGTTATATTGCCAGTTACATCACTAGATAATATAATTTCATATGTTGCAGTTTCGCCATGATTAATTAATTTATCTTCAATTTCAAAAGTAATATTATTTTTATAAACCATGAATGTAGTATTAGTTACATTACTTGGTAAATAGTTATCATTACCATTATAAATAGCTTTGATATCATATTTACCACTAGATAAATCATTTAAAAGCAAACTAACTTTACCATTTACAATTTCAATATTATTATATTGAGCATTATTAACTGTGATATTTATAGTTCCAGTTGCATCATTTGGAACATTAACTACAATTACTTCTTCATCACCTACATGAATATCAGAAACTAAGATATTTAATGTTACATTTGATTTAGTAACTACATAAGCTCCAGTAAAAGTTATACTTTTAGCATTATAATTATCATTTCCATCAAAAGCAACAATTACATCATAAATATCAACATTTAAAATAGGAACTTTAAGATTAGCAGAACCATTAATGAGTTTAACAATACTTTCCACTTCATTAATAATGACTGTGTAATAACCATCAACATTAGAAGTAATTTTAATATTACCTTCATTAGGGTAAATTACAGAATCTTCGTTAATTCCTATGTTAACATCTGCTTTAATTACATTAAAAGAACTTTTAACATTTTCAATAGCGGAGGTATTTCCATTAGAATTTAAACTAACAACTGCAAGTCTATGTTCACCAACATCAAGGATAGGTAAATTAATATCAACACCCATTTTACCATCGTTAAGAACCACAACAGATGCAGGATCCAAATCAATACCATCATAACTTAAAACAACACTCTTATCACCATTAAGATTGCCTGTACCGTCATCAACATAAACTCTAACAGTTTTAACATTACCGTAAACAATATCATCACTAACATCACTAGCAAAACTTATAACAGTATCAAATCGAGTATTAGAAATCTCAACACTCTCAGAACCTCCTTTATAAATATTCCTACTATCTTCAACACCAGCAACATTACCTCTAAATATAGAATCATTAATTACAGCAGAAATTCCTTTACCAATTTCAACAGTACCAGCAGTAGCAGCAGTATTACCCTCAAAAATACAATTATCAACAATTAAAGAAGCAGTATCATTATACATAGTGCCAATACTAATAGCAGAACCATACCTACCACTATTAGCAACAAAACTACAATTTCTAATAATACCAGAAACGTTATTAGCTAAACGAATTGCACCACCTGAAGAACCAGCAGAACCATCATCCTTGTTTTTCTCGAATATACACTTAGAAACTTCAACGGTAACTGGAATATTTCCAGCACAAATAGCACCACCCATAGCACCAGTAGTAGGAGCGCCTTGAGGACCTTTAACCTTATTAGAAACAAAAGTAGAACCAGTAATATTCACATAAACACAAGCATCATTTATATTAATACCCGCCCCAATATAGCCGGTATTATTAATAAAACTACAATCAACAACAGCAGCAGCTTTCTGATTCAATCCTTCAAACTCAACAGCAGAACCATAACGAGCAGTATTATTAATAAAACTACAATTAGCAATACTTACACCACTAGAAGCCCAAGAAGCAACAGCAGCAACACCACCAGTATTAATATGAGTAGTAATATTAACAGGAGAAGCAGTGTTATTAACAAAACTAGAATCACTAATACTTAAACCAATACCATCACTAAATATAGCAGCAGCACCATTAGTACCACCAGCACCTTTTACAAGAACAGTATTAAATTTAAAAGTACAACCTTTAACACTTAAATTACCATGACTAACAACAGCACCAAAGCGAGTATTAGTATTCTTAACACCAGTAAAAGCTAAATTAACAAGAGCAACCTTATTATTCGCAGCAATAGTTAAAATATTACTATCAACACCCCTAGCATCAAAAACAACATTACAACCACTAGCAGCAGAAATAACAACATTCTTATTAATCTCAACACCAATATTACCAGCACCACTATAAGTACCTTCTTTTATAGTAATAGTATCACCATCGCTACAATTAGTCAAAGCATCACTTAAAGTAGCAAAACTATGACCATTAGATTCAATAACAAAGGGAGTTGTTGGTGATCTTAAATTATTTTGGGTTTTCTCAATAGAATCTGATGTACTATAAGGAGCAGCAATAAGATTTTTTGTTTCTTTTTCATCCACACATATACATTTTGCAGTATCAATATCATCAATAGATGAATAAAAACTATTAGAGTTTTGTGAATCATCAATTGAAATATAAGACATTTCATTTACTGAATTATTCATATCTACACTGAGAGTATCACATGTTACATTATCTTCTGTTGCACAAGCAAAAGAAAATGATAGTAATATTGTAAAACAAATCAGTGCAAAAAATACAAGATTAATCTTTTTATTTTTAAAAGACATTATAAAAGTCTCCATAACATAATGGGACTGTCAATTTGTTAGCTCTTTGACATATTTTTTAGTTTTTTTTATTTTTCTTTGATTCTTTTTGTGTTTTCTGTTGTGTTTGTGAAAAGATTTAAATATTAGTTGTTGTTTTTCTTGTTGTGA
>NZ_LWMU01000065.1 GCF_001639275.1 Methanobrevibacter oralis | reverse complement strand
CAATAGAATTTATGGAAAAACTATTTGAAAAAGAATTCTATAGAATCGTAAATAGAGATTCCTACTATAAAAATTGGATCAGTAAATTCATCATGATTAACTAAAAAATTTTTTGTCCGAAACTATAGCTAATTATCTTAATTTAAAAAATTAATATAGAAGTTATTTAAAACTTCTATTTTCTAATTTTTATTGTATTTTTAATGGTTGATTTAACATATTTAGTGGTAATTGTATGTTTTCCTATTTTTAAGTTCTTTAGTGTTATTGTTGCTATTCCTTTTTTATTAGTTTTTGCTGTGTAAGTTTTGCTTTTAATTTTAAAGGTTATTTTTTTACCTACGATAGCTTTTCCTTTACTAGTTTTAAGGGTAGCTTTGAATTTGATGGTTTTTGCTTTTTTCTTTGAAATGTTTGATGCTTTAAGAACTTTTTTGACAGTGACTTTATTAAATACGGTGTGTCCTTTATATTCCACAGTTATGGTATATGTTTTAGGAATTAAATTAATTTTTAAAGTTGCATAGCCTTTCTTATCTGTTTTAACATTGTATGTTTTACTATTTATTGTCATTTTAATGATTTTACCAGCACCCACATATTTTCCATCATCTCCAATAACACGAACTTTATATAAAGAACCATCTATATAATCCATTTTAATATTTTTATTTCCAGTGATTCTTTTAACGATAGTTAATTTGTTAGAAACTTCTTCTAGAATAGCTGGATTAATGGATATTACCTCATGTTTTCCAATTGATAATTTTTTATTAAGATAGGCTACACCCATTGAATCTGTTGTGACTGCATATACATTATTATCAACTTTTAAAAATACTTCGGTGTTTGATAATGGATTACCATATTTATCTAAGAAAATAGCTTTAAAATCAATGCCACTATTATATCCTCGAGTCATGTCACTAACAATGATAGAAGACAAAACACTGATTTTTGAATTGTTAGTAACAGAATCAAATTGATTATTACCAATTAATGTAGCAACTATCTCATAAACACCAAGTCCCAAATCTAAATCAACAGTAGCAACTCCATTATCATTAGTTAAAACCGTGTAATTTTTATTATTAACATTGACAATAATTTTTTCATTGCTTATTGGATTTTTATCTTCATCAATTAATACGAAATTAAATTTATCACACTTATAATACACTACAATGTCAGAAGATATTAATAAAAGATTTAATTTTCCAATTATAATTCCATATTTATTAGTCAAATTCAACAAACCATTATCAAGGTAAGTAGCATTAACTATCTGAAGTTTATTTAAAACTTTATAATTAGCTACATATCTATTGATTTCAAGTGTGGAATTAATTTCTGAATTATTTACTTTAAATAATAAAGTTCCTCCTATAATTGTATTATTATTATCATCAACAACAATAGCATTTAACTTAAAAGTACTATTTGTTTTTAAATTAAGTGTTTGATTACCAATAACAACTATAAAGGTAGATGATGTGATAATTCCCTTATTATATATTGAATTTAAAAACGTGTTGTTAAAAAGATATAACTTACCTCTGTTTTCAATAGAATAGTTTCCAATAGGATTAATTTGAATATTATTACTTAATTTTGCAATTGAATCAACGCTAAATAAAATTATTTTTTCACTATCAAATTTAGAAGCTATTATATTTACAGTAGAATAGACCGTACTTGATGAAACAACATTATAAACATTATTATTTTTAAATGTAGAATTTATAATGGTTGTATTAGAATAAAAGGAATCTGGAAAAGAATATACACCATAAGTGTAAATTAAACTACCATTTTCATCAATATTAGTATTATTTTCTAGAACAACATTATTTAGAGTATAAAAACTATATAAATTTACAATTGCCGCTCCATTTTTTGCAGTATTATTTCTAATAATAGAATTAGTAATATTTACATGAGTTCTTGATGCAAAGGAATTAGTAGCAATGGCTCCACCATCATGTAAAGCTATATTATTCTCAATAGTACAATTATTTAAAATTGCCCAGTGAATATCAACATGCCTTCCTGTAGAATCATAAACTGAAGACACCCCATTTTCTAATTTTAATGCTCCACCATATCCTTCTACATAGTTATTACTAAATCTTGAATTAATAAACCTTGTGCCTCCATTATAGACATAAACTGCTCCACCTACTGGACTATAACTTGAATTTTTATCAATAGCTTTATTGCTAATAAAATTACAATTAATAAAAGTTACATTATAACCACTTGTATATACAGCTCCCGCACAAGTAGCCGTGTTTCCTTCAAAGGTGATGTTTTTAAATATTTGAATTACATTAGAATATCCTCTTGTATCAACTGCACCTGCATAAGTGTATGCGGAATTATTAATAAATTTAACATTTTCCATTAAGAAGTTACCATCTCCATCTTTTGTAATAGCTCCACCAAATACAGTAGCAGTATTATTAATAAAAATACTATCTTTTACATATAAATTACCATAAGCATAAATTCCTGCACCTTTTTCTGCAATATTATCTTTAAATGTACAATTTTCAACCACAATAATGTTTTTACCCATTGAATCAATTGCTCCACCCCATCCATGAGGATTGTTTGAACCCTTAAAAATAATATTTTTAAATGTTACATTGGAGTAATAATCAATATAAAATAAGTATTTATCAATAGCATTTAAAACAATAGGAGTTTCATTTAATGAAGTAATAGTAATATTTTTATTAATCACCCAAGGCTCATCAGGTCTTGTTCTGTGACCAATTTGAATAATAGATAAGTTATATGTTGAAGGAAGACCTTTTATGATATCATTTAAACTAGCATCATCAATAGCTTCTTGTAATGTTTCATAACCTTTTCCATTAATAAACCAATGATTTTTAACATTAACTCTTAATAATCCCTTATTAATTTTTAAAGGAGGATACTCAGTATCGGAAGCTGAAAATGTACCTGAAAGTAAATAGTCTCCAGTGTCAAATTCTTTATTTATAATTGCTACACCATTTTCTACATTAGCTTGACCAATATTTTCACCATTAACCACAAATGTAATCATTCCACCATTAATTATATTTCCCATATCATCCGTTACACTAGCATTTAAATCGATGAAACCGTTTTTAACCTTAATTGTTTTATTATTAATAAATGTTAAAATAATATTTGCAATATTTCCATGATTAAGATTAATAGGTGGATTTGATCCAATAATGGTATTGTTTAAAAGATCTATTTTTACAGATCTTAAATAAATTGTATCATCAGAATTATTATAAAACTTATTATTATGTACAAAATTCTTTGTTGTAAATCCATAAAGGTAAATAGATCCACCATTTTTAGCTATATTTTCATTAAAAGTATTATTTTCAATAACAGTTAAATTAGCAAGAGATGAATAAATAGCTCCACCCTTACTTGCTTTATTTAAAATAAATGTATTATTAATTATAAATACATTAGCTCTATTACCACAATCAATATAAATAGCTCCACCTTCACTAGCTTCATTATTATTAAATTTAGAATTAGTAATGTTAGATGATTCTTCTATGTAAATACTTCCATATCCTTCATTATTAACATTATCTATAAAACCACAATTATCAATTATAGTTTTTGAAAACGAATATATCGCAGACCCTTTACTATCACTTGAATAATCAGAAATTAAATTATTAATGAATGTTGAATTATAAATTCCTAAATGTTCACTTGGAGTTGTGTATGAAGAAATTGCTCCTCCATTATCAGCCATATTATTTCTAAAAATAGAATTATAAATATTTAAATTACCTAAATTATGATAAATTGCTCCACCACCAGTGTAACTTTCAGAAACTCCATTAATAAAGGTTAAATTATGAATATTGCAATTAGCATTAATAACAAAAATACGGCCATTATTATTGGCATTAATTGTAATTTCATCTTTTTTCTCACCAATTATCGTTATATTATCATTTATTTCTAAATCATGCTCATTATAAATTCCAGATAAAATAATAATTATTTTATTACCACCTAATTCCTTATTTTTACGAATAGCAGTAGCAATAGTTCTTAATGGATTATTTTTTGTACCTAAATTCATATCTGAACCTGTTGTTCCAACATATATTTTATCTAGCTCCGGAACATCAACTTTAAACATTACGAAAGAAATGGATTTATTATTTAATAAAACATCTATTTTTTCTACACCAGAAGTTGTTGTATTATAATTTATTGAAATTTTATTATTTTTTAAAGATGCATTTGAATCGATGCTTCCTAATAGAGATTCAAAATTTAAATTTAGTTCTGGCATGGTTGTCACGAGATTATAAATTAACCCATCAGAATTAGTATATTTAAATTCAACATTAATAAGATAGTTATTAGGTAAAACAATGGTTGAATTATTAATTGATAGTAGTATAATACTCCAATAATTAACTTTAACATTAGATGAAACATCCGTGCTTAATGGACCATCATTACTAGCCCAAAAATTATAATTTGCATTTGCTTTTACATCAGAGTAAATAATAGGTTTTCCAGGGAGAACTGTGTTATTGATAAAATTACAGAAATTAACTGTTAATTCCCCATCACGAGCACTAATTAAACCCTGAAAATTAGAATAACCCCCATTTGCTTTATTATTAATAAAATTTGTATTAATAATAGTTGTTTTAGCATAGGTGATAATTACTCCAACTTGCCCTTTATTATTTTTGAAAGTGCAATTAATAATGTTTAATATTTTACCTTTATTTCCATTTCCACCAGATGTTGTAGTGGAAGAAATAGATCCAGAAGTTCCCCCTGTACCATTTATGAAAATTAAGTTATTTAATTCAACAATGTTTGTTCCAGAAAGTAAGATATGATAATTATTTTTAGCAGAAATAATTACTTTTCCTCTTCCAACAATTTTAACATTAGCTGTATTATAGTAATTTGATAAAACATAATTTCCACTTTTAACAATTACCTCATAACCTCCACCAAGAGCTATATTTTGATTTAAAGCTTTTAAAATAGTTGCATAAGGATTTGCTTCAGAACCATTATTGTCATCATTTCCATTTTCAGAAACATAAATTTTACCTTTAGAATCAAAAGTTTCATAATCGGGAGCCACTGGTCCTGCTTCAGGAATTACTTTTAGATTAATAGTAGCGAGAGTTACAGAAGTATATCCATATGAATTTAATTCTTGGAAATATTCATCTTCGACAATATTAAATGACAGCACATAAGGATTATCTCTCACTTTTAAACCATCAAAATCCTTAGTATTAAAAGTAAAACTATCTAAACCAGAATAAGGAGAGTTATATTTCCTTAAAATACCATCAAAATCAATATATGAACATTCTACAGTTAAATCATAATACCATTTATCATTATCAACATTGACGAATCCCGTTATTTTGGCTTCATCTCCCTCTTCAAGAGATATGTTATTATCCTCTACATCAATATATGGATCTTCATTATTAGATAAAACATTAATTTCACCCACATCAACGGCTTTGCTTTCATATGTCAAATTATTTGAATCAGAAGCAAATGAAAAGGGTATTAAAATAAAAAATAGTAATATAATACAAATTAATGAATGATTTCTCATTTTATACATAAATTTATCTCCTAATTTATTAAAAATATGATATGAATTTTTATTCATATCGATATTATTTATATAATTAGAAGACATATATAACGGTTTCTAAAAATTAAAATTATATTAAATCCGGCATAAAAATAAATTTTAAGATAAATAAGATTAATTTAAAGTTATATTTGAAAAATAAGCTTGATTAAAACTAATTATCTATATAAATTAATATTATAATCATTAATAATAATTGAGAATAATTCCCACTAAGCTAATTAAATATTAATTAAAATATAAAAGTTATTTAAACCCCTATTTTTTAATTTCTATTATATTTTTAATGGTTGATTTTCCATAGCCCGTAGTGATTGTATGTTTTCCTATTTTTAAGTTCTTTAATGTTATTGTTGCTATGAATTTTTTTTTAAAGATTATTTTTTTTGCCTTTGACTGGTTTTTTGTATTTACTAGCTTTGCTCCAAATTTTAAATATTTATTTTCTTAGAAAACAAATTAAACTAAATATTTCCTAAATAAACATTTTCAATTCCTTTTTTAAAAGCAATATTTCGAGCTTCAAAAAGCTTATTTTTATCTGTTGGATTTATATTTTTCATTTTATAATAAGGAAATGCTCTTGAAAAATGAAGTGGTACTTCTGGACCTAATTCATCAACGACAAAATCACAAAGTTCTTTAATTTGTTTTTTTGAATCATTATATCCATTTATAATTAAGTTTGTAATTTCTAAATGCTTAGATTCCGTGTAAATTCTTTTTAAATTATCTAAAACAACATCTAAATCTGCACCACAAATTTTTTTATAAAATTCCCGAGACATAGATTTCAAGTCAATATTAAATGCATCTACAAATGTTAAAATTTCATTTATTGATTGGGATGACATGTATCCATTACTTACATAAACAATTTTAAGATTTTTTCTTTTTGCAAGTAAAGAAGTTTTCTTGTTGAAAGGCAGGTGTATAGTAGGTTCATTATATGTCCAAGAAATTGACTTACAATTATATTTTAATGCATTTTTAACAATCATTTCTGGAAGTATTTTAATACCCCTATTGAAATTATCAAATTCTTGAGATATCATATAGTTCTGGCAGTACAAACAAGCCATATTACAACCAAAACCCCCAATTGAATATGTAAAAGTCCCAGGCAAAAATTTATTTAAAGGCTTTTTTTCAATAGGATCTGGGCTTAAAGAAGATACAATTCCATAACTTATATTAAATAATTCTCCATTAATATTTTTATGTTGTTTACATGCTCCAAAATTACCATCCACTATTTTACAATAATTTGCACAAATCTCACATCGAATTTTTTGAGATTTAGAACTTTTTTTAAAAAGATTATTACTCACTAACATAGTGTTCATAACCTTTATTTTTTATTTCATCAATAAAACCATTAGAAAGTACTATTTCAACTGTATCAGTTGATGTAACCTCACCTATAACCTTATAATCAATGTCTAGTTTTTCAATGTTTTCTTTTGATATTGTAAAAAGCAATTCAAAATCTTCTCCAATATTCAAAATTAAGTCTAAATAATTTAAACCAAGCTCACTTGCAATATTTTTATACTCTTCTGAAATTTCAAGCATTTCTTCATAAATTCTAAATCCAAAACCCTCTTTTTTCATCGTATAAAGTTCACTAGCTAGTCCATCTGTAATATCCGTAGCTGAAGTTGCACCAGCTTCTTTTATTTTAATGCCTTCATTTATTCTAGCGATTGGTTTTAAAGCTTTATTTGTATAAATATTATTATGGCTTTTTAAATTAAAACCAAGAGCAGCAAATCCAATATTCCCTGTAATAGCTATTAAATCTCCTTTATTATAAGCATCTAATCTTAAAGGAGCATCACATAAACCCAAAGCTGTTCCTGATATTATTATCTCAGATGCTTCATTAGTATCTCCTCCAATTAAAGGAATATTATAAAAATTACATGCATCCAAAACACCATCAACCATCTCTTTAAAGTAATCAACGGCAAAATCTTTTGGAATGGCAATAGCTAATAAAAAAGCATGAGGTTTGGAACCCATTGCAGCAAGGTCACTTACATTAACACTTACTGCTTTAAACCCCATCTCAAAATAAGACATGTTTTCTGGAAAATGTCTAGATTGAATTAATAAATCAGTAGTAGATATTAAATTTGTATTATTAAATTTACTAATAGCTGCATCATCTGGAATTATAGTAGAACAATTAGAAACAATATATTTAATTAATTCTTTCTCACCAATATCTGAGACATTTAATGTCATGAATATCAATATTTAATTTAAAATAAATATATTTTATCAAAAAAAAGCTAAGAGTTTTTATAAATAATCAAAAACTCTATCTTTAATAATCCCATATAAACGAGTATCAATTCCTAAGGGGTCAGTTAAAATTATTTCACCATCAAAATTAACCTTTTCCTCATCATGATCATGATGGTGATGATGATGTCCATGATCATGATGATGGTGATGGACAAATTTTGTTTCTTCATTAAAATCACTTTCAATTCCAAGTAATTCTGGAATATCCTTTTTTGTATGAAGACCATGAGCAACAAAGACTGGTACAACAATTATTTTATCTAAATCATTTTCAGTAGTTAATTTTTTAATAGTTTCTTGAATCCCTGGTTTTCTAATTTCCATAAACCCATATTCGACAATAGCATCAGAGAATTCTTCCCTATACATATCCCTATAAGCTTTAATTACTTCTTCTCCATCATCTAATCTAGAACCATGGCTTAAAAGTAAAATTCCTGTTTTTTTATTTGACATAATTACACCAATTATTATTAAATATTAAGTTATATTGAAAAAAATAATTTTAAAAAAAAATTAAATTTTTTCACTAACCATTTTTACTAAAATGTCTATTAAAATATCATCTGAACCAATTGGTTCTGGATATAAAATTTCTCCATCAAAGTCAATACTTGTTAAATCATGATGATGACCATGTTCATGACTATGAGAATGACTGTGGGAGTGTAAATGAGAATGTTCATCTGCTTCTTTTAATCCTAAAATTGTTGGAATATCAGAAGTTGTGTGAACACCTGGAGCAATGAAAACTGGAACAACGACTAATCTATCAATTTTATTTTCAGAAATTAATTTGTCAATAGATGTTGGAATATTAGGCTCAACAAGTTCCATAAATCCAAAATTACTAGGATATTCTGTTGTTTTAGTGAATTTATCATGAACTGCTGTAATAAATTCTTTATTATAATTTAATCTAGAACCATGAGATACAAGCAATACACCAGTTTTGGCATCTCCATTTAATTTAGATTTAGATAATGCTTCATTAATCCTTTTATCAATAACTTCTAAAAGTTCATCTACAGGTCCAATTGGACTTAATAATTCAATTTCCCCTGTAAAATCAACATCATCAGATGTTGATAAATAATGGTCTGGAGGATAATTTCCATCAGGACATCTTGGATCACTCTCTAAAGCATCTAAACCTAAAAGAGTTGGAATATCAATATTTGTATGAATTCCTGGAGCTAAAAAAACAGGTAAAGCTATGATTTTTTGTAAATCATCAACTTCCTCTTTTAAATTTTCAACCGCTCCAGAAATAGAAGGTTCAGCTACCTTCATATAACCTACTTCAGTTGGAATTCCAGTAGCCTTATAAAATTTATCTTTAATTTCTGAAAAAGTGACTTCAGCATATGGTAAACTACTTCCATGACTAACTAAGATTACAGCAGCATTATTTAATGACTTTGAACTTGTATCCATAAGAGATAACTCCATCTTCTCCGTCTTCTCTAATTTTTCTAAATACCATTTCTACATCGTCACCAATTTCAATATTATCAACATCTGTATCTACTAATTGTGAAGTTAATTTAGCACCTTCTTCAAGTTCAATAACAGCAACAGCATAAGGAGCTATTTTTTTAAAATCATCAGATGGGGATCTAATTACAGAAAAAGTGTGTATTTTACCTTTTCCACTAAATTGAAATGCTTCAAGATTTCCTTTTCTTCTACAATTTGGACAAACGACACGAGATGGGAAAAATAATTCCCCACAAGTTGTACATTTTGAACCTATAATATTATACCTTTGTTGTATATGACGCCATGTTCTTACAGTATCTGACATATTACGCCTCCATAATATTTTTAGTATTGTATAATTTCTAATCAATAATATAAAAAAGTATTTTTTTTATTACTTATTTTTGGATTTTTTAAGAAATGATAATACAATAAAATTCAAAATCACAATGTCACACTTAAGAAAACAATTTAAATTTTACAACCAAAATCATAATGATGAAATCTTTTAAAATCGACTCAAAAGGAAATATTATCATTGGTACAATAGCTATTTTAATTATATCATTATTATTAATCTCGATTTTTGTTATAGTTAGTATAAATTATATTGAAAATGAAAATATTGATTCAAAAGCAAATGACAATTTTAAATATATTATTGATGATTACAATAATAATTTAGAAATTATATCAAGAGACTCAATTGATAAAATTACAGATAGAATATATAATGGTTTAAAAATTTCAGATAGTAGAAAAGAAATTAAAAAAGTTTTAAATAAAAAACTTGATAAAAAAAACAAAGAATATAAACAAAAATATGATGTAAACATTCACTCAGAAGTATTATCAATTAAAAACACTGCTGATCCTATAAAATATTTGTTTAAAGTTAAAATAAATGTTAAAAAAGAAAATGAAGAATATAATGGCGTGTTAGAAAAAAACGTGTCAATAGAAGGTTTAAGAGACCCTCTTCCTATTGCAAAATTAGGTCCTCTTTACGGGATTTCTTTTGATGATAATAGAATTTACTATAACAATGGTCTTACAATTTATCTTAAATTACATAAAATAGAATCAGCCGAATCATATTTATATGCAACAACTCCAACTATAATAAAAAAATGTCCTTTTGACCCATATATCCACCATGGAGACGGAGATACTTTAAAAAATTGTTTAAAAAATGGATATTTCCATGAGAGTAGAGATGGAAGTTGTTATTTATGTAGATTAGAAGGAAAAGGAACCTGTTCACATTATGGATTAGAAGTGTTCATTCATCCACACACCATTTTAAAAAATGATTCAGTGTCGTGTGTTGACCATGTAGTCTTTCATGACCATTATCTAGGTGAAAAACTAGATGATTTAGATATTAATAGCTTAATTTTAGATTCATCACATGGAAAAAAATATGGTTTGATATAATGGATAAAAAAGGAAATTTTACACTTGAAATAATAGCCTCATTAATTATTATTTTAATAATAATTGAATCTATTTCAATAGCTAGTGAAATAACTTCACAAAAAATCACGAAAAATGTAGAAAATGAAAATATAGAAGTTTTATTAAACGAATTTATTGATAATTTAATAAATAATCCTGGTTCATATAATTGGCAAGATTATGGATATGGAAATGTTGGTTTAGCAATTGAAAATGAAGAAGGAAGAATAATACCAAATAGTATTTCTTATTCTAAGCTAATAGCTTTAAAAAAGAACTATAAAAAACTTGTTTTTGAAAAGATATTTAACAAAAAAATTAAAACATCAATAGAGTTGATTCCAAAGACATCCATTTCAAGTGTAAAAATAGGTGAAAATTTTTATACAAGTAAAGATATTTACAGTGTAAATAGATTAGTAAAATGTGATTTTTACAAAAAATATGTAATAAAAGATTTTCAAAGGCTAGGAAAATGTAATCATGATCATGACCCCAATTCCCATAGTTGTAATTACTTTAAATTATTCAAAAAGAATTTAAAAAAATCAGATTATTATTTACTAATTGATGATGATGTAAATTACTATACAGACACTACACAAACAAAATGGGAATTATGGAGACCAACAAAAAACTCTATTTACTTAAATGATGAAATAGATGTGTTTAATAATCAAAGTAGTGAAATAGTATTCGTCCACTTCGATAAAAAAAATGTAAAAGCTGTTTTAGTATCGGTTCCTAAAAATTTTGATAAATCAAAGTTAAAATATGATTATTTTATAACAAATGACTGTAAATTAATATTAAAAGCATGGTATTAAATCAAAACTCCTAAAATAACTAAAGAAACAGATATTAAAATTAAACTTGAAATAGAATCCGTAACACTTGTTGAAATTGGAATTACAATATTATCAGGATCTAAACCTTTATTATACGAAGTAATTGAAATAAAATAAACAACAAAAATCATTACACTAACTAAAATAAGTCCTGAAATTGTACTTATTTCCATTATTTTATCAAAACCAACGCCTGCTGTTTTAAATAATATAGATGAAGCTTCAGCCAGAATTCCGATAAATGGGAAAATTAAAATGGTTAAAATGTATGAAACAATGAAATTATCAACAGCATGGCCTTGAGGTTTTTTGGCTGCTTCAATTAAACCAGAATGAAGTCCTGAAGATAATCTAGCTCCCAAAATACTAATTAAACTTCCACTTTCACCTGAAAATTGGGGAATTAAAGTAAGTAAAGTTGGATTAGTTAATAATGTTTCAACTGAACTGTTTAAAACACCACCAGCCGCCCCTCCTAAAAAAGAACAAATCAACAAAACAGGAGTTGATTGTTTGAGAATTGTTTTGGTTTCATATGATAAATTATAACAATATACAAAGCTGACTAAAACTAAAATTAGTATAATAATAAAAATCACATATCCTAATATTAAGTTTAAATTAATAAATCTAAGAATATAAATAGATATAATAATAGCTGGTAAAGTAAATAAATCTCCAAAAGCAGCAATAATTGGAGTAGTAACATTATCTGGATCCCAACCATGTTTAAAACTTTTAAATGATATAAACATAGTAATTGGAAGCATGATAATATTTGAAATTATACCTGCTAAAACACTTATTATTACAAAATCGAAAATACTTATTGATTCAAAATTAAATAATAAACATAATCCCTTAGCTACAATAGCTAAAAACAATGATAAAAACAATGTTAAAACAAATGAAGCAAAAATATTATGATTTAAATCATCTGACAACTCAAATTTTGGTGAAATAATACCAATGTGTAAATTTGTAGATAATCTAGATGCAAAAGAACCAAAGATATTTCCTCTCATTCCTATAGCACCTGGAATTAAAACTAAAAGTCCAGGAAACATTTTTAAAAAGAAAGTCATCTTTCCTAAAATAATTCCAGCAACTAAATCTCCTAAAGCACAAATTAAAAGAGCTATTAAACCTTCTTTTACTATAAAATTATGATTTTTTAAAAATGTAGATAATGAAGTGCGTATCATCTTCGGATGAGATTTGTCCATCATGCATATCACTACCTTTAATCATAATTATCACGTTTATTCGTCTTCTAATTCTTCAGGAATATCTTCCATTGAACATTCAGCAGATGCAAGTTTTTCAATTAAATCTGCTCCAGCTTCTGTTCCTTTTAAAATTAATGAATCACCAGCTAAAAGAGTTGTATTTTTATCTGGACCATATATCCAAGAAGTACCTCTCTTAATAGCTATAACTCTCATGCCTGTACGATTAACCAATAATAACTCACCTAAACTTTTATTAGCTAAATCAGAATTTTCACTAATTGTTTCCCTTACAATACTTTTATCAGATTCTTCCATAACTATTTTAAATACAGGATGTGGTTTAAATCCTTTAATAACTATATCAGCTAAATCTTTAGCTGCATTTGCAATACTTTCAGCTGCTTCAGCAATTTCAAGTAATGCAGTTAATTTTTCTGCATCTTCGTAAGAACGAGCTGCAACTAATGATTCTTTCTTAATTTCATAATTCATTTCATTAATATCATTTTCTAACTCTATAACTTCTTCAGCAGCAGCTTTACTATTAAATAAAACAGCTGAATATGCTAAATCCACCATGAGTTCCGACATGTTTTTCATTTCTATTAAAAGATTTTTAATTGACATTTAAACTCCTAAAGATCATTTGGATTATTTTTTAATAAACAAGCTCTTCTAAGTTTTAATAAACTTTTCTTTTTCTTTTTTAAATCATCGATTTCATCTAAAATATTTTCTAAAGGTTGTCTTAAACATTTAACACTTTGTTCTTCATGTAACCAAGTACAATCTTTACAATTCCAAACATTTTTCCCCTTTATCCAATTTCCTCCAGTTGAAGAATCACCACATGGGTAAAATGGGCAATAGCAAAAATCACAATACTGACCTTCAAAATGACATGGATAAAATTCACAATCTCTATCTGGCCCCTGTGAAATTTCACCATTTAAAAATTTATCGTAATGATTTTGTGATAAAGAATGGATTTGAGACCTTATTACATAACCTCTAGGTGTAACAAGTTTATTGTCTTGAATATAAGTTAAATCATTACCAACAATTAAAGTACAAGACATATTTACAATATCTTCAGTTAAATCTTTAATTTTAACAATTGTTTCTTTTGCAGGTTCATAAGTACTGTCAACTATTCCAATTAATGCATCTTCACCTTTGGTATCTAAAACACATTTTTTAAATCTTCTAAAAGGTTCCTTACGTGTTTTACTAATAGGATTATAAATAGCTATTATTAAATTAGCTTCAAGAGCTAATCGTAATTTTTTTTCTATTTCAGATAATGGAGTTAAAATATTACTTAAACTAATAGCTGCAAAATCATTTAATGGAGCTCCTAATTTATCTGCAGCATAATTCACAGCAGAAACTCCAGGATATACTTTTACATCAACGTCATCATATTTACTAATAATTTGATATAATACATTTGCCATTCCAAAAACACCCGGGTCTCCAGAACTAATTAATGCAACAGTTTGTCCTTTTAAACTTCTTTTAATGGCTAATTCTGCTCTAGCTATTTCATCACCCATTCCTTTCTTAAATATTTCTTTATCAGAAATTAAGTCGTTGATTTGGTTAATGTATTTTTTATAACCTATAATAACATCAGATTCTTCAACAGCTTTAACAGCACCTAAAGTCATGTTCTCCCTATTTTGACCTATACCTACTACATTAATCATATTACCCTCTCTTTAATAAAGTTTTAGAATTGAATTAATAGAAAGAGTATTCGCATCAACAGTTAATCCCTGATTTTTATATGAAGCTTTAGCAGTAGCTATGATTTTATAAGATGGTTCTTGACTAATTACAATCTGTGAAGATGTGGAATTAGGAGAAGCATAACCTAAAGCTTCAATTGTTACATTTAAAGGTTCTTCATCAACATCATCATAAGTAGTGACATTCATTGATTCAACATTAACACCATCAACCTTCGAGAGATCCTCCATTTTAAGAGCGACATCTTTTTTATTGACAATTTTTACTACAGTTGGATCTTTAATTAAAGCTTCATTAACTGCTTGTGGATTAAAAACAGATGATATTTTTGTAATTTGCATTTCTATTAATCCTTGAATATCTGGTGCTTCAGCTGTTACAATTGTATATGAACTGAAAAGCCCAACTTCAAAAAATATTACAAATAATACAATAATCAAGACTATCCTAAGTATTTTATTCGCCATTTTCATCACATTATAAATTATATAATAAATTAATTCTATTTTTAATATTAAATAAATATAACTAATTATTTAAACAAGCATTAAGATTGTTAAAATAGTTTTAAAATAAATAAAAAACTTTAAATTGGATATAAAAAAATTTTATCGTTATTTAAAAAATTTTAATACAGAATATAATAAGAAAAGTAATATGAACTATTATTTTTTAAAATATTTTTTTTAATTGATTTTGAGAATGTACCACAATCTTTTAAATTATTTTAATTTTTTGATTTAGAATTTAATTTTAGTTTTTATGTGTTTATTTGATTGTTTTATTTCATTGTATATTCTTTTTAGGTTGTGTCCTATTGTATATAGTTTAAATTATATATACAGTATTTTTCAGATTGTTGTGAGTTCTTGTAGTTTCATGTGTGCAAAATGTAGTTCCTGTTGTTTTTGATTGTTTTTTGTAGATTTCTTGTGCCCATTCAGTATCCATTTTTAGGTTGCATTCATAATTTTAGAAGGGCTTCTGTAGTCTTGAATTACTTTATAACTTTTGTCACGACAGCAAAATTCTTCAGCAATACAATTTTTGCATTTATTGATCCAATACTTATTTTTTGCTTGTTTTTGTATTCATATGTTTTTCGTTTGTATAATTTTTCGCCTATTGGCAGATATAATGTTTCTATTTCGATATTATAGGTGAAATTATCTTTTTAAAATAGTTTTTCCAACTTGTTGAACTTTTTTTCTTGAGAGTTTTCTGGTTGATATGTATCAATATAAACCTTTTTCTTCTAAATATGTTGTGTTTTTGTCTGTTGAATATCCATTATCTGCACTGAATTGGAAATTTAAAGGTATTTAATCGTAAATTCAGAAAATGTATTTTCGATTATAGTTTTGGACAAAAAATATTTATATTAAATGTGACTAAAATAGTAATATGAGTAGAAATGCTTATATTAATAAAGATATCTCACTTTCTAAAATTCATGAAGTTAAAGCTGATTTAAAGCATTA
>NZ_LWMU01000064.1 GCF_001639275.1 Methanobrevibacter oralis | reverse complement strand
TAATAACACTAACTCCATTTTCTAAATAAATTTTACGCCGATTATAAGATTTTTTAATAACATCATGAGAAAAACAATGCTTACAATGAGGATCATGATACTCAATAACCCCATCTTTGTTAATAACACAATCTTCATCATAGAATACCATCGATATACAAAAAAAAATTGAACAGTATTCATCACCAAAACTACATTGCACTCTTTCATCATCATTTTTTCTAACAAGATCAACATTCGAATAGTTAAATATATATTGGTTGCCATCCAAAATAAGATATGGAAGGCATTTGTTTTTGGTATTCATGTATAAATATTTGTCTTCCAACCTATATAAAACTTATTATTGCTCAAATTAAGAATATAATTACAAAAATATGGTAAAAATAATTTAAGAAAAAAATCAACAAGTTAATCAAAAATTAGAAAGATTTAAAAAGAAATAAAAAACGCAAAAAACTAGTATTAAAACCCATCACAACAAGAAAACAACAACTAATATTTAAATCTTTTCACAAACACAACATAAAACACCAAAAAAAATCAAAGAAAAAGAAAAAAACTAAAAAAATATGACAAAGAGCTAACAAATTGACAGTGCCTTAAAAAGGAACCACACCTATAAACCTAAGGATTTTTTTCTTATGTTTTTAATATTTTTTATTTTTTTTCCTTTAATTTTTGTTGAATTTAGCTTATTTTATTGGATACTTCTAATTGTTTTTTAAATTTAGTTATATCTGTATTTGATAATTTTTAGTAGTTAATTTTAAATATTATTAAAAACATCAAGTTATATTAAATTAAAGCATTAATCATTTTTTATAGATTATGTAGGAGAATATAAATAGTGTAAATGGCATATTACTATACATGAATTCATTAAAACCCTTTATAAGTAATAACATAGTTGATTTTCCAAATAAATCTTTATATTTTTTGATTGTGATCAATTGAATGTTTGTGATTTAATCAGTCCCCAGATGATTTAGATTTTTTCCATGAATATTATGATGATTATTATACAGAAATTGTTTATTATGAGTATGAAAGAACAGTTTGTCCAAATTGTGGTATTTTAATGAATAGTAATGGTTCTAGAGTAGCCAAACCAAATAAATAGAAAAATATACGTAAAAAACAATATATATTGTCCAAATTGTGGAAAAACACATTACCCAAGCTTAGAGAATTTCATAAAAGAAATTTTCAAATTATACCAAGATTAATATGTGAAAAATCAACAGAATTGAATCAATTGCATATTTACCCTATTAAAAAAAGGCAGAACTTATAAAACTCGAAAATGGAATAAAATTAAATCGTCAAACAGTATATTATCATGAATCAACATATTCTGAATCATTAACCACCAACTATAGCATAATTCAACATACTCAAAAACCACAACACACCATCTTATAAAAAAAAACAGACACATAAATAAATTTATTTAAAATCTAAAACCACCAAATACTTTAAAACTGTTTTATAAATACGTCAAATTCACTACGTGTTCTAATAAAGTAGTCATTAATTATATTAACCATTTTTAATCTTTCAAATTGGTGTTTTAATTTATTTTCAACTGAATGACCAAAGAATCTATCAGCACTAATATTTTTATCATATCTATTTAAAAATATGTAGAATTTAACATCAATATTTTTTAAATATTCTTCTAAATTTTTTGGAGTGATATTATTCTTTTCACAGTATTCTTCATAAAGAATAGGTAATGCTACCATAATCGTTTCAATTGGTTTAAGTCTTAAACTTACTTCAACACTGTCAACAAAATTATTTTTAATTAATTCAAATTTATTAAGTAGACCATCAGATATGATTTTTTTATTAGAATACTCAAAAGTTTGCTGATTTTTCTTTTCTAATTTTTCATAAATAACATCTAAAACATTATATGTTGATTCTCTTTCCAAATTATAAAATTTAAACTCAATAATATAAAAAATCATCTTATTTTCATTATCAATCCTATAAAAAATAGCATCTGTAGTTTTTGGAAGATTATTTTTAAATTTCAAAGATTTTTTGCAAATATCATCTAATGAATACATTTGAAAATCATTTACTACTAATGATTCATTTCTATCCCCCATAGATTTTGATATTTCAGTAATTGGTATGTAAAATTCATCTTTAAAGCTTTCAATAAAATCAATAAACTCCTCATTAGTTAATTGACTCAATTAAATCACCTATTCCAATTCCTTTTCAAGTCTAACTTGATCAATTGCAAAATATGGTTTACCTAAGTTATCATAAATTTTTGATAATTCACTTGATTTTACTTCATTTAAATTAAACAACTCATTTCCATCGGACTTTTCAGTTAAATAATAATTCGTTTCATCATCTAAGTCATAATACTCACTAAAAGCATTAATCGCTTCAATAAATAATGGACTATGAGTATTAATATAAATAGAAACATTTAATTTTTTAACTAAAAGCATTAATATATTTGCTAATTTAAATTGCCAATCTGGATGTAAGTTTACTTCTGGTTCATCAATTATTAAAAAACAATTTTCTTTTAATTTACGATTAGATAATAGTAATTGAATAATTCCAATTTGTTTAATTCCTGATGCTGTATTATGCATTAAAGAAGAAATACCATTTTCACAAGAAAATGAAAATTCTCTATTTTCATATATAAAATTACCATTGATAATAGACTTAATTTCTTTTTCTAAATCTATTATGTTTTTGTTTATTTTATCATCAAAAACATTTAAAGTATCATTTGAATTATTAATTAAATTTTTTTTCAAAAAATCAATATGATCAATAGGTTTTTTGCTTGAAAATCTAATATTATCAAACATATCTAAAATTGAAATTGAATCAATATAATAAACATCATTTAATATGATTCCACCTTTGCAAATAAATGCATCATCTGAAGTAAAGTCATGATTTTTAAAATCAATTATGAATTTAAATGAATTATTTATACCAATTATTTCAATTAAACTATTAAAATTGGTTGTTGAGAATTCTGATTCTAATAAGCTTCTCATTAATGAAATATAAAGTGAATCATCATTTTGATTAACAATATCAATTAAATTATCAATTTGGTTAAATTTTTCTAAAACTTCTTTTTTATCATTATTAGTAATGTCTAAATTATAAAAATCATTTTTTATATTTTCATAATCATCTAAGATTGCATTAAAATCTTCATTATTTCTAATTATAAAATAGCCCCTATTAAAATTTCGATAATTTTCATAATTATTTCTTCTTAAAAAACTTGCAATATATCGTGATTCTTCCCTAATTAAATTTACAATATCTTTATATGCAATTTTTTCACGGTTATATGAATTAGATCTTAAAAAAGAGTATAAAAATTTACTTAATGTTGATTTACCAGTAGCATTATGTCCACCAACAATAGTAACTTTATTAATATTAATATTGGCTTCATTAATTGGCCCTAAATTTTTTAAATGCACTCTCATATTATCTGACATAAAAAACACCAAAATTCATTTAAATCTATATAAAATTAAACATTTAAATCTATTGTTTTTAAAAAAGCAAAATTTAATTTAATATGAATAATTATTTTCATTAATAAAAAGAATTAATATAATATCAAAATATAACTTAAACTATGACTAGGCAGAGTAAAATAATTAAAACAAGCATAATCGGAATTGTAGTTAATTTAATTTTAGTTGCATTTAAAGCTGTTGTTGGAATTCTAACTAATTCAATAGCTATTACTTTAGATGCAGTTAACAATCTTACTGATGCAGTATCATCTATAATAACTATTATTGGTGCTAAATTATCTGGAAAAGCTCCTGATAAAAATCATCCTTATGGATATGGTAGGATTGAGTATTTTTCTTCTGTTATTATAGCTGCTATTGTTCTTTGGGCAGGTATTACTGCTTTTCAAGAATCATGGCCTAAAATATTTACTCCAGATGTGACTCATTATACTACTGTTTCTCTTTTTATTATTGCTGTTGCGGTTTTTGTTAAATTTGTTTTAGGTAGGTATGTTAAAGGTGTTGGTGAGAATATTAACTCACAGGCTCTTGTTGCTTCTGGTAGTGATGCTTTTTTCGATGGTGTTTTATCTTTATCTACTTTAGTTGCCGCTATTATTTCCCTACTTTATAATATTAGTCTTGAAGGAATTTTAGGAGTGGTTATTTCTTTAGTTATTATTAAGGCTAGTTTAAATATGTTAAAAGAAACATTAGATAATATGATTGGCCTTAGGATTGATTCTGATTTGTCTAAAAAGATTAAGGATTCTGTTGAAGAATTTGATGAAGTTTATGGTGCTTATGATTTAAGTTTACATAGTTATGGACCTGAAGATATGCAAGGTTCTATTCATATTGAGGTGTCTGATGATTTAACTTCTAGAGATATTCATAAATTAACTCGTGAGATTAGGTTTAAGGTTTATAGGGAATTTTCTATTATTTTAACTATCGGAATTTATGCTAAAAATGCTAAGTTTAGTGAAATTTATAATAATATTCTTGATATAACAAAAAAATATGAAGAAGTTTTACAAGTTCATGGGTTTTATGTAGATGAGGAAAAACAATTAGTTAGTTTCGATATGATTGTTGATTTTGATGCAAATCGTGATGATGTAAAAGAAAAGATTTTAAATGAAATTAAAATAAAATATCCTCAATTCAATTATTTTATACTTGATGATTATGATGTAAGTGATTAGAAATTTAGTGCTATTTCAATTGCCTCCCTATGAGTTTTATAAAAAAGCAAATTTAAAGTGGTTAATAATTCCTGAGGAGCATATAATAAATCAGCAGCAGATGAAAATGGAAGCAACACATTTTTCATACCATTTTCATAACATGATTTTAAAACCTCAGGAATATTTTCAATCTTTTCAATGGAATTATCTTCATTAACATGACCTAAAACAATAGTATTCGGCATGAGTGCCCTACCAGATTTTAAACTTTCACTAGCTATTAGGCGAGCTAAAGTAGTTTTATTAGTATTATTATTGCCAACAATATTTTCAACAACAGTATCTTCACCATTATCTTTTAATTTATAAATATCACAACCACATCCAAAATAAACTTCACCAACCTTGTTTTCATCTTGTTTTAAAGATTCAATTATTGACATAAATCCATTAAAGTCATCAGTTTGGCTATTATTTTTCTCTTCTTTATTTATAATGGAAATAATTTTATTATTTTGAGATATTATTTTATTGTTTTGTTTTATGATTTTTTTATTTAAATTAATAAGTTGATTTAATTGTTCTTCTGTCATAATTATCCATTACTATTTTAACATATTTAAAGTATAAAGTACAAAGTTATTAACAATTTTAAAGGGATTGTTTTACCATGTTAAGTATTACTAAATGTTATATTGATTTTGTAAATAAAATCTTAAAACAAGGAAAAGAAACTTATAAAGATAGCAATCATCATTTAGTAGAAAGTTTAGGTAATTTTTACATTATTGATGATCCTCTTGATTTAAAATTCAAAGCTAAGTATGAAAATTACACAACTGCTATGATGTTAAACGATATTAAATCTGGAAAATTTGATATTGATGGTTGCCCTATTAAAAGTGATGCATTATATGAATATGTTAAATCATTTGAAAACTCATCAGATCAAGGATTTGTATACACCTACCCCAATCGTGTATTAGCTCACTTTAATATTGACCAATTTGATGTGATGAAAGAGCGAATATTAAATGCAACAGGATCAAATAGAGCAGTAGCTATTACCTATGACCCGAAGTTAGATGCAGATAGAGAAGATATTCCATGTTTACAATTCCTACAATGCCTTGTAAGGAATAATGAATTAACAATCCACTGTTTATTTAGAAGTAATGATATTTTCGGAGCATTCTATTCAAACATGTTCTTTATAGCTTATATTGGTCTTAAAATGAAAGAAGAAGTTAATAAAGAATTACTTGGTAAAAAATTAAACTTTGGTGGAATTCACTATCATTCCACATCAGGACATATTTATAATACTGATTTAAAAGCAGCACGTACCTTAATATCCAATAATAAATAATATTTATTATTTTTTTATTATTATTGTATTTTTAACCTTAGACTTGCCATAAATAGAATATATATCGTATTTGCCAACTTTTAGATTTTTTAATTTTAATGTAGCTACACCTTTTTTATTAGTTTTGATTTTATAGGTTTTACCTTTAAATTTAAAGGTGATTTTTTTGTTTTTAAGAATTTTACCTTGATTGTTAACTAACTTAGCCGTGAATTTAATTGTTTTTGCTTTCTTTTTTGATAAGTTTTTAGTAATTAACAATGATTTAATAACAACATTGTTTAAGACTTTAAATCCCTTATAAGTAGCTGCGATCTTATATTTTTTAGGATTAAGATTGACTTTTAAAAATGCATAACCTTTGCTATCGGTTTTTATAAAGTAGCTTTTTCCATTGATTTTAAATGTTACAATTTCACCTGCACCAACTACTTTTCCATCATCTCCATATACTCTAACTTTATAATATGTTTTAGCAGTAAAGTATGCATTAATATCCTTATTTGCAGATAATCTTTTTATTATTTTAACAGCATTAGTGTTGTTTTCTAAAGTTTCAGGATTAGTAAATGATATTAAATATTTACCGACATTTAACTTTAGTTTTAAGTAAATTACACCAAAACCATCGCTTTTAACAATGTATTTTTTATTATTAACTGTAAAATTAACATTCGTATTAATTAACGCCTGTCCACTTTTATCTAAAAATTTAGCTTTAAAGTCATAATCACTATTATATCCTCTTTTTAAATTATTAGATTCAATACTAGATAATGAGGTTATTATAAAATTAGCATTAGATGATAAATAATTAGTATTTCCATTATAAATAATGCTTATTTGATAATTACCTGCAGGCAATGTTAAATTTGTATAAATCAATCCATTAACATCACTTTTAAGATTATAATTATTTCCATTAATGACAATTATAACATCTTCATTAACCAATGCTTTTCCACTACTAATTAATTTAGCTGTGAAATTACCATTATAATATAATGTTGTATTATTGGCTAAAATCACTGATTTAATCTTATTAACCTTTAAATTATTAGTGATAAAAGCAGGATTATGATTATTATCTCCTGGATAAAATATTTTAAATTCATAAAAGCCAGCACTTAAATTAGCAATTGAAATATTAGCTGAAGCATTATTAATTGTTAAATTATAAATTTTACCATCAAGTATAATAGTTAAATTTCCAGTTGAGCCATTAACTAGTTTTATTTTAATTTCTAAAGCATCACCATAATCTATACTTTCATTATAATTAACTGAAATAGGAGAAGTCTTATTAAATAGGGTAAATGCTTTAATGCAAGCTACTTGTGATTTATAAGTATGTCCAGGATAACTATAATTAAAATCATATAAATCTGTCCAATTTTCACCATCCCAACTAAAGTAAGAAATGCCCGGTGAGTAAAAAACTTTATTAGAACTTACTTTTTCAGAAATTGGAAAACTAACATCACTACAAGTAATTTTGAAGATAACTTCAAAAATATCCCCTGGATTAAGTGAAATATATGTACCTAAATCAATTGTATAATAACCTGCAGCAGATGAACCGTTTTTAATTAGTTTTAATGTGTTGTTTACATAAATAGATAATTCCCAATTGCATTTTTTTTCAAAATATGTTGAAACTGCCCTTAAAAACTCATTATCAGTTGAATTAAAAATATTTTTATACCAAACACTTGTTCTATTACTTAATAAGTAATCTGTTTTGCCTACTATGTCATATTGGTAATTTTTATCATATTTTATATTATCATTTAAAATAAATGTATATGACCCATCACTTCGACCAACCGGAGCAAATTTTGTATCATAATATGAAACATAGAAATATCCATTTCCACACCAATCAGATCCCCAACTGTTTTTAACAATCCAAGCACCATCACCTGGTGGTTTAATTCTAAACTTATTTTTAGAATATGAGTCATCCCATCCAACAATACATACCGCATGATTACATCCCATATTCCCATTATAATAATGATTATTACCTTTTTGATAAGATTCATTACGATGCATTTGAGTTGCAACAGCACCATATTTTAAAATAGCTTCTTTAATAGCATTATTGTCCGTAAAGTTATCACGTTTTAAAAAAATAATATTTTGAATATGAAATATACTATTAAATACTTGAGATAAAATACTATTTTGATTATATACTTCATCAACTTCATGAATAGGACCTAACCAATTAACTAAATAGCTAATAGCCATATCATCAAAGCCGCCTTTATTAGTTTCCCTATTCCATCCATAATCAGAATATAAACTCATTAAATTTTTCATGTTTTCTTCTGATAAATCATATTCTTTTCCTGTTGCTTTTAAAAGACATGATTCTAAAGCACCTAATGCTGCAAATGCCCAACAATTACCACCAACCCCCTGAGCTTTAACAGAAGAAACTAATCCTTCTAAGCGCAAATCATAAAAACTAGGTATTGTTCCATTGAAAGTAGAATTATAATTAACAAGAGTATAATTTCCATTTCCTATAACTGAATTAGGAATGTTTGTATCATATAAATCCATATATTTTAAAGCCGTGTTGTTGAAAAATGTTAAATTATTGACTGTTTTATTTAGATTAAGCAATGAGTAAAGTGCTCCTGCATATTTCAGTGCATAATTATTCTTAAATTTTATATTATTTAAAGTTAATGACGATGAATTATCAATAAATAATGCTCCGCCATAAATAGCTGAGTTACTAGTAAAAGACCCATTAACAATTGAAAACTTACCATATAAATGATAAATTACTCCTCCTTGATAGCTTGCATTATTGTTTTTTGCAGTGAAATTATTAAAAGTAACATTTGATAAAACAGAACAAACTCCACCTCCAAATACAGAAGAAAAATTATAAACACAAATGTTATTAGCATTTAATGTGGAATTAAAAAGGTAAATTGCCCTAGAATTCTTAGTATAACTCCCTATAAAAGAAGAATTAATCAAATTATTATTTGATAATAAATTAGCTTTAATTATCCCATTTTCAGGCCCTAGTGATAATGAATTTTTAAAGATACAGTTTGTAATATTTAAATATCCCCCATTATTAAATATTGAAATATTTAATAAAGTTAAGTTTTGAAGGGTTAATACTTCGCCTTTATTAATAATGATTCGTGTATGATTAGATTTTAATATTGTATTAGTTACATCTTCCCCAAGTATAAAAATAGAATTATCAATATTGAATAGTGGAAAATTTAAATCATATTCTCCATTTGCCAAATAATTAACAGAGTCTTGTTTAAGTTTATTTTCAGCAATAGTGTTATATGGATTATCAATAGTTCCATTTCCATCATCATCACTAGAAGCATTAAAGTAATAATCACTACTTAATATTTCACCACTGACACTTCCAATGTTAGTGTCTGTTGTGTTATCAGCAGCAAAACTTAGTGGAATAAAAAGCAATATTAAAAATATAATTAAAAAGAATTTACTAGCTTTAATCAAAAATTTATCCTCCAAAACCTAAAATTTTCGTAGTAATATATTTTATACAATTTATATCATATAAATTAAACCACCATTTAAAAACAAACAAGACAATTTAATAAGATTAATTTATTACTGTAATTGTGTTTTTGATTTTGGATTTAGTATAAATAGAATAAATTTTATATTTTCCTACTTTTAAATTCTTAAGACTTATTTTTGCTATTCCTTTAGAATTAGTTTTAACTTTATATGTTTTTTCTTTAAATTTAAAAGTTATGGTCCTTTTATATAAAGTTTTACCTTTTATATTAACTAATTTTGCTGTGAACTTAATTTTTTTAGCTTTTTTAACCTTTATATCTTTAGTAATTAAAACAGGTTTTACAGTTATTTTATTAGCTACTTTAAAAGATTTATAAGTAGTTTTAATAGTGTATTTCCCAATATTGAGTTTTATTTTAAGTATTGCATAGCCATATTTATTTGTTTTAATTGTGTAGCTTTTTGAATTAACTTTAAATGTAATACTTACTCCTGAACCAACAGCTTTTCCATTATCTCCATAAACTCTTAGTTTATACTTTGTTGTAGCACCAAAATAATTAACAACATTTTTATTTTCTTTTAATATTGGAATAATTTTAAGTGTTTTAGATACTTTTTCAGTTGTTTGAGGGTTAATTAATGTAATTAAATAAGTACCAGTAGCTAATTTTACTTTTAAAGTTGCAATACCTTTTGAATTAGTTTTAAGATTGTGTTTTTTATTATTTATCATAAATATTATTTTTTTATTAGCTAGAATTCTTCCTTTTGAATCTAAAAATGTTGCTTTATAATCATAAGCACTATTATACCCTCTTGAGAAATCATTAGCTTTAATAGTTGACAGCACTTTTATTGTTAAACTCGTATTTGAAGCTAAATAATCGTCTTTACCATTAAAATAAGCAGTTAATATGTGTAAACCTACATTTAAATCTAAGTTAAGCTTAGCTATACCATTAGCATTTGTTTTTATTTTTTTATTATTAATTGAAATTAAAGCATCTGATATTGGATTTAAATAATAATCTTCTAAAATTAAAGTTAAAACACCACTTTTATAATAAACTGTTAAATTAGATCCATTTAAATTAGTTGGAATAAACTTAATATTTTCCACATTTATTGATTTTTCTTTTTTTAAAGACTTATAACCTGAATTAACATATTCAGCTGAGATTAATCTTTCACCTTTAGTCATGAATACGTGATTAAGACTAACTTTACCATTTTTAACGGGAACAGTGTATTTTAAATTATCTAAATAAAATATTACATTACCTGCTTGAAGTGGATATCCATATTCATTATAAATATTAGCTGTTAAGTCTAATTTATTATCATCTAGCGAAATACTTAAGTTTAATGTTGTATTAACCTCATTTAATATTGTAAATACTTTAATACATGCTACTTGTGAATTATAAGTGTGATCTGAAACTGCACTTATAAATTCATTATCTGTTGATTTAAAAATGTTTTTGTAATAAATACTATTTTTATTAGTGAATAAGTAATCTGTTTTACCAACTATGTCATATTGATAAATTTTATCATGTTTGACTGTGTCATTTAAAATAAAAGTATATGAAGCATCATTTTTACCAATTTGGGCAAATTTAGTATCATAATAGGAAACATAGAAATATCCACCATGGCCTGATGAATTACCCCAACTATTTTTTACTATCCATGCACCATTACCTTGAGGTGTTTTTTTGAAATTATTTTTAGAGTAATTATCATCCCAGCCAACAATACATACTGCATGATTACATCCAATTATGCCATTATAATAATAATTTAAATCATCTTTTAAATAAGAAGTAGAATAATACATCTTTGTAGCAACAGCACCATATTTTAAAATAGCTTCTTTAATAGCATTATTATCTGTAAAATTATCACGCTTTAAAAAAACAATATTCTGAATATGAAACAATGGGTTTAAAACTGGTGATAATACACTTTTAACATCAAATAAATTTTGATATTCATATACAGGACCTAATAAACTTACAAGATACGCTATTGCCATATCATGACGTCCACCTTCATTGGTTTTGTTTAAAAGCATTGTTGTTAGAGTAAAATAAGTTATTAGTATTATTAATTGGATTTAATAACGAATAAATTGCACCAGCAAATTTTAATGCTTTGTTATTTATGAATTTTAAATTATTCAAACTAAGAGATGATGAATTGTCTATAAATAATGCTCCACCATTTAAAGCAGAATTATTATTAAAATTAGAATCAACTAATGAAAATAACCCATATAAATGATAAATTGCTCCACCATCATAATTAGCACGATTATTATAACATTGAATATTGTTTAACAAAGTAGTTGAATTTAGAGAACAGATCGCACCTCCAAAATATGAAAAACAATTATTAATATTTACTTTATTTGCATTTAATTTAGAATTTATAAGATAAACTGCACCACCTGAGTCATTGCATGAAGAATCATTTAAAAATGTTGAGTTTATAATTTCTATTTCACTATTTTCACACGCAATAGCTCCACCATATCTAATAGCTGAATTATTTTTAAATATAGAATTTATAACCTTTAATTTAGCTTTATTTTCCATATAAACTACCCCACCATACTTATATACATTATTTGAAATAAATGATGAGTTTATAATATTTACAATTGCAAAATTACTTAAAAAAATAGCTCCTCCAAAATTTGCAGTATTGTTTATAAAAGTACAATTAATTATATTAGATTTTGAGTGATGATTATCATTTTTAATAACAGCTATATTAGAATGTTTTTTATTAGTAAAAATACAGTTACTTGCATTTAAAATTGCATTATTCTCAATAATAGAATTTGAAAAAGAAATATTATCTAAAATTAAATTTCCTTTATTTACAATTGATGTATTAATTAAATTAGAATTATTAATCTTAACATTTCCTTTAAATGAAGTTTCAATATATCCTTTAAATAGCCTGATTTTATCAAATAATAATTCATTGTTTGTAATATTTGCATATAGATTATTTGAATAGTTAAATCTCAATTCTACAACATTATTTTTAAATAAATTAGAATAAATAATGTTTACATTATTAAAAACAATTTCACAGTCATTAGAAAGCCTAAAATTGCAATTATTTAAAGAAATATTTTGAAAATGCATTTTTCCATTATTAATTAGAAAAGTAATATTGTTTAAAGATAAGTTTTTAAAAACCATGGTAGTGTTATCTATATCAAAAATAGAATTCTTAGAATTAACAATAGTGGTGTTTTGAGATTTACCACATATTACATGAGAATCATTGATTTTTAAATAAGTAAAATTTAATTCATAGACACTATCATTTAAATTAAGTGTTGGATTTTCTTCAATTTGTTCTGGTGAAATAATATGAGAAGTATTATCGCTTAATGTAGTTATATTATCATTTGCAGAACATACTGGAATAATCATAAATAAAAATAATAATAGTATTAAAATTTTATTTAACTCCACAAAAAATCCTCCAATTTAAATTAAATGTAACTATTAATTTTTATAAATTTAATAACATATATAATTTTAAAAAAATAGAATAGGAGCAATAATGTCCTCCTTAATAAATATATGTTTTTTATAAAGATAGTGGATTTGCATCAAATATATTAATCTCTAAATCACTCACAACCAAATCAGCGATGTTTTCACCAAAATTTAAAAAGTGTTCTGTTTTTAAGTGGCTGTTAAGAATCTCAATAGAATCCCATTGTTCAACAAATAATAATGTATCATCATCTGTATTGATTAATAAATTATAATCAATATTACCAGATTCCTCCTTTGATTTTTTTATTAAATCTTGGGCAAATTCAATTATCTTATTTTGACTTTCTCTATTCTTAGGAATAGCCTTAGCCTGAACAATAATCATTTTAATACCCTCCTAGAAATTTATACCTGTTATTCTAAGTCCTCCATAATGAGATTTATATTTAATATTTAATCCTATTAAAAGAGGAGTTATTTTTTCAATTATTCGTGCTTTTTCAAGAATTCCACAGTCTATAGTTTTTATACCTGGAATTTTATCTATTATTTCGCTTGCTATTTGTTTTGATTCACTATCATCTCCTGAAATTAAACAATCACATTCTATATCTTCTGGAATGTTTGATAAATGAGAATTACTAATATTACAAAATGCACATATGACTTTAGCTCCAGTTCCTTCTAGAATTGATGCAGTTCTCTCAGCAGCAGATCCTTCCATCAAATCTACAAACCTAAATGGTTTTCCACCAATTGCTGTTTCAAGAGGTACTGTTGCATCCATCACGATTTTACTAGTGCAAAATTCTTTGATTCCCTCAACTGTTGGTTTTTGTGCAACTAAAGGTACAGTTATAATCAACACATCTCCTTCACATGCTGCATCTTCATTAGTCATTCCACACATTGAAATATTATAATCTTTTAATTCTTCAATAGTTTCTTCAACTATAGTTAATGCTTTTTCCTCCTTACGAGATCCTATTATAATATCTACACCTTCAATAGCTAAACGTTTACCAATCCCCAATCCTTGTGAACCAGTTCCTCCGATAATACTTACTTTCATATTATCACCTTTTTTTATAAAAAAAGAAATAAGGTAAATAATTTAGATATTTACCTTTTCAGAACTAATTTAGTCTAAATCTAACATTACGACAGGTTTGATTAAATCTTTTGGTTTTTCTTTCATTAAGTAAAGAGCATCTTCAATTTTATCTAAACCTTCGAATTTATGAGTAACTAAAAGTTCTGGATCTTGTCTACCAAATAGAGCAAGGTCTGCAAGTCTTTCCATTCTTACACGGCCACCTGGACATAGTCCATTTTTAATATTTATGTTAGACATACCACATCCCCATTCTACACGAGGGATTAAGACATTGTCTGCTCCACTTAAATAGTTTACATTAGAAACAGTTCCTCCAGCTTTTGCACTTGAAATTGCTTCTTTCCATGTGTTTTCAAGATTACCTCCTGCAATGATAACAGAATCTACTCCTGCACCATCAGTTAGTTCTCTTACTTGTTCATCAATTGGTCCTTCCTTATAGTTAATTATGTCAGTTGCACCATATTCTTTTGCTACTTTTACAGAAATCGGTCTTGTTCCTGCTGCCAATAATCTTCCAGCACCTAAGAGCTTTGCTCCTGCAATAGCTGAAAGTCCTACAGCTCCAATTCCTATAACAAGAACACTTCCACCTAATGGTATATCTGCATTTTCAGAACCCATCATACCAGTAGACCACATATCTACTAACATGCATGCTCCTTCATCAGACAATCCATCTGGCATATGTGCTAAGTTTGCATCCGCTAAATTTACATGGAATCTTTCACCAAAAACACCATCTTTAAAGTTTGAAAATTTCCATCCACCTAATGGTTCCATGGTTTGTGATGGGAAACCTCTCTGTGCAGCTTCATCATCCCAATCTGGGGTTATAGCAGGTATAATTACTTTATCACCTGGTTTAAAGTTTTGTACTAAATTACCAACCTCTACAACTTCACCTACAGCTTCATGACCTAAAACCATGTCTTTACGATCACCAATTGCTCCCTCCCATACAGTATGTATATCTGAAGTACATGGAGATACACAAGTAGGTTTAATGATAGCGTCTAATGGTCCACATTCAGGAACTTCTTTTTCAACCCAACCAGTTTCATTTAGTTTTTTCATTGCAAAACCTTTAAAAGTTGCCATAATATCACCTAATTTTATTCAACTTATCTCTTTAAATAAGTCTTATTTATTAGGCCCAAATGTAAAAAAAAATCAAACAATAATAAATCATAATATTATATTATCAAACTTATTTAAATTAATAAGTTGATATTACATAATCTATTCATTAACATATATACATATTTCTATTTTATTTTACAATACATAGAAAAGTCTAAATTATATATATATTAAATATTAAAAAAATGTGTATATAATTCAATGAAAATTTTAAATTATTGAAAAAAGTAATAATGAAAAAAATAGGATTTAAAACCTATTTTTTAATTTTAATAGTGTTTTTGATTTTAGAATCCTTATAGCTAGTATAAATTAAATATTTAAAAACTTTTAAATTATTTAAGCTCAAAGTTGCAAAGCCTTTTTTTATTAGATTTAAAACTTTGTAGAAACCATAATAAAATTTGGGTTAACATCGAATTTTTTTACCATTTTAATCATATAAGTACATATAGTTTCTTATTTTAATAATAACTTATTTTAAAGAGGATTTTTTTATTTGAAATTACACTTTGATGTAAAAAAATTTTATATTGCTTGAATTTTAATTTTAATCGAAATCCAGATTAAATTCTTATTACACTTGAAAATATACTTAGTAAAGCTAAAATAAAAAGATAACAAAATATTTATAATAAAATGGAGAATATATTTGAATTCAAGACATCTAAGTCTTTTGGATTTTTTGGTCTTGATGTTGATGAAAAATTTTTATACACACATTCACTGAAAAAAATAACAAGATAGATACCAACTTTCACATCATCAAATAAGACAAAGCAAATGTATAAACCTCCATTATCTAGTAACAAACAAAGCATATGATTCAGAAAAAATAAGAAAATGCATAAATGAAAATAGGAGCATTTGACCAAATACCACTTAAAAAAGAGCTATAACAGGAAATACAGATTAAAAAGTCAAAGCATATTGGATTAAACTACCAAATAATTGATATAGCTCCACAATTATATTTAGCATCATTTTTATTACAAATTAAACTGTCTAAGAAAAATGTTGAATTAAAAGCAGTTATAGCTAGCTTAGAATTTAAATGAATCGTGTTGTCATTTAACTCATTAAATAGATTATCTACTGATGCACCTCCTCCAGCTTGAGATTAATTATCAATAATAATCAGCCTTAAGTTTATTATTAGTTTGGTTTATTGTATCATTTTCAAAAGCACTAATTAAGGAATTGTAACAATTAAAACAAAAAAAATTATGAAAATAAAAAAAAGAAAAGAGAGATTTATGCTTCTCTATATAATAAACCTAAAGATCTATAAAATATAATTTCAAGTAAACTTTGACCTAATAAAAATCCTAAAACTATTCCTATATATGGAACTAAATTAAGAATTCCAACAATAAGTCCTATAACTATAATAACAATAATTAAAAGAATAAGCCAACTTATAACTTTACCTGTACCAATAGTTTTAATATCATTAAATACCTCTCCAAAGTTCAATCCTTCAGATAAACTTTCATATTTAGAAAATCTAGCAAAAGCAATTGATGAAAAAATAGAAAATACAATAAATAGTATAATTCCAACAATTAATGTAATAACAATTGAAATAAAAAGCGTTTCAAAAGTAGATTGAGGAATAGTATTAAAAAGATAAGTTTGTAAATCAGCAACATTATTCTCAATAGCACCAAAAGCTACTGAAAGAATTTCAATACCTGCAAATAAACCTCCAGTTAAAGTGGCTACTAATAAAGTAATAATAAATGGAATTATATAATAGATAAAAATTAAGATAAATGCTTTTATACCATCTAAAATATTGTTTCCAAAATCTAGTTCAGGTAATTCATCAACATTATTTATAGTATTTCTAACAATATTAACAAGATAACCCATTGCTGTCAAGCTAATGGTTTTTTAATTTTTTTAAAAACTATCTTGTATGTTTGATTTGCATTTTTTATGATAAAAATTCTTTTTATCTCTTTTTTTGTTTGTTGGTGGTTTAATTTTTGTGTAAACCAAATCTTTTTTGGCCATGTCAATTATTTCTTTAACTATTATTTGTATTTCTTCTTGGTTGTCTGTTAGTAGTCTGGGCAATTCCTCTTTTATGTTTCCAATCAATGTGTTGATGTTGGTTTTGTATATGTATTTGTATTTTGTTGTTTCTTTTGGTTTTCTTGTTATTTGTTCTTCTGCGTCGTGTTTGAGTCCTATTAGTATGTTGAATAGGTATGTGTGGCTATAGAAGTCCTTGTTCTATTATTATTTTCTTTTTTCCTGTGAATTTTTTCGATTTTTAATATTGTTTTTTAATCTGTCGTAATTATGTTTCTATTGTCCATCTATCGCCGTATAGTTGTTTTAATTCTTCATGGTGTTGCTATTTCTTTTGGGATATTGGTAAAATAGTATTTTATGTTTTTCCATTTTTTAGTTTTACTTTTACAATTCATTACTTTTTATATTACTGTTTTTAATCTTGCCATTTCTTTTAGTTCTTCGTTTTTGAAATTTCTACGTTTTAATGAATCTAGACTAATGAAGAATGTTTTA
>NZ_LWMU01000063.1 GCF_001639275.1 Methanobrevibacter oralis | reverse complement strand
TAATGCTTTAAATCAGCTTTAACTTCATGAATTTTAGAAAGTGGGATATCTTTATTAATATAAGCATTTCTACTCATATTACTATTTTAGTCACATTTAATATAAATATTTTTTGTCTAAAACTATAATTATATGATTTAAGGATTTTAAAAATTTTAAGCATTAAAACATAGAATATGACAATAATAAGTGTTGATTTCCATTTCCTTCAACAACAGGCCCGTGCCCAGGATAAATATTTAAAACATCTAATTTCATTAATTTAGAAACAGATTTTTTTAAATCATTCCAATTTCCACCAATATCCGTTCTACCAACACCACCACCAGCAAATATTGTGTCACCAGATATTAAATTTTCACCATTCCATAAACAGATTCCTCCTTTAGTATGGCCAGGAGTATGAATAACTTCAAAATTTCCTATTTTATCTCCTTCTTCTAATTCAATATCTACTTTAGATTGAATATTATCTACACCAAATGTTTCAGATGCTGTTAGAAAACTATCGCCATTTCTTAGAGAAAGTGCATCTAATCTATGAATAGCTATTTTTGCATTTGGAAATAGATGATTACCTCCCACATGATCAAAATGGCAATGAGTGTTTACTATTAATTCTATATTTTCAGGTTCAACTCCATTTTCACGAAGTTTAGAGAATAAATATTCTTTATTAGTACCAGTACCCGTATCTACAAGCACATTTCCATTAATTAAATAAGAATTAGAATCTAAATTAAACCCGATGATTGTAATAATTTCATTAGAACTCATGAAAGATAATATTATAATTATTAATAAAAAAAGTTTTGTATAAAAATGGGGTCACAGGGATTTGAACCCCGATCCTAGGATTTCTCTTGTCTCAGTACTCCAATTGATCATCACAACGGATACTGTTCAGTTACGCGTATATTTCTTCAAAGACAACTGGAGTCCCAGATGATGCCTGATTACACTATAACCCCACATAACATACTAGCAATAATATATCTTAATTAATATATAAACTTTATGATGAATTTAAAATTTCATCTGCTTATCGATACCTGTGATCTCATCAATTTCTAGGGCTTTTTCTAAAGCATAATCTTTTTCTATCTTGTAATTACCATTTTTAGTGCGTTGAGTATTATTCGGTTCTAAAAAAAGCCATTTAGTATATTTGAATTTAACACCAATATATGCTTTAGCTCCAAATTTATCAGAAAACTCACATAATGCATCAATTTGTGGAAAATCAATGTAGATTTTATCTTTTGTAGTAGTTTTAACTTCTATTGCCAGGTATAGTTTGCCATTTCCAGCAACAACATCAGGTAATGGATTTTTAGTTGCACCTCCAGAAGCAGGAGCTCTCATTGCAGCAAAATTTCTATCCCAAAGTTTATGAACCAAATCTCTTTCTTCAACAGAGCCTTTTTTAGCCAAATTAACACCATAGGAATTATTTTAAAAAAAAGTTTTTATAAATGGGGCCGGGGCCGAGATTCGAACCCGAGTCACGGGATCCACAGTCCCGTAGGATGACCACCTACCCTACCCCGGCATTATTAAATAAGATATAAAATAAAAAAAATGCTAAAATGCGGGAGCAGGGATTCGAACCCTGGTAGACCTGCGTCAACAGGTCCTAAGCCTGTCCCCTTTGGCCTCTCGGGCACCCCCGCTTATAAAAACAAAGGATACATAGAAACCATTAAAATCTTAACAAGTTTTTTAAATGCTCCGGCCGGGATTCGAACCCGAGTCTTCGGCTCGAAAGGCCGAAATGATTGGCCGGACTACACCACCGGAGCATAAACACACATAAAAATTTTAAATAACATGGGCCCAATGGGGTTCGAACCCATGGCCTTCCGGTTATGAGCCGGACGCTCTACCTGGCTAAGCTATGGGCCCTAAAGCGCCATCGACAGGGCTCGAACCTGTGACCAATCGGTTAACAGCCGAACGCTCTACCTACTGAGCTACGATGGCATATAATAACCCACCATCTTAACCAAATATTACCCATGTTTAAAAATCAAAGACTTTAAACAGTAATCATAGTTTTGATTGTAATATTATATAAAGGTTGTGATTATTTCCCGTTTTCAATGAAATAATTGAAACCTATTAATTAAATTAATACAAAGTGATATATAATCTTAACTATAAAATAATAAAAACAATGATAGAAATGGACAATAACATTTTTGATTTAATGAAAAAAGCTAATGAAATAACCTTAAAAAATCATGGAAACATAATTACTCTTGAGAGAGCCATATTCTTATCCTGGTGGTGTGATAAAGGTGATTGTGCATTTTGTTACATGTCTACACAAAAAAACAAAATTAAAGATCCAAGAAAAGCCAAAAGAAACATCAATAATATCTATGCTGAAGCAGAAATGTGTAAAAGACTTGATTGGAATATTGAATTTTTATCTGGAGGTTATGAGTCTTTTAGCACCAAAGAAATTAAAAAAATAGCTGCAAATATCAAAGAAATTACTGGTGATGGAGTTTGGTTAAATACTGGAATTACAAATGATTTAGAAGAATTTGGTAATGAAATCAAAGGAATTACTGGTGCTATTGAAATAGTTAACCCAAAACTTCATGATAAAATATGTCCAAGTAAAAGCTTAGATGATATAAGTCAAATGTTAGATATTTCAGGTGACTTAGGATTTAAAAAAGCTATTACTATAATTTTAGGCCTTGGAGAAACATTAGAGGATATGGATTATCTCTTAAACTATATTAAAAATCACAAAATTGATAGAGTAATATTTTACTCATTAAATCCCCATAAAGAAACAATTTATGCTAACTCATCACAGCCTGCTTCTCTTTATTATGCTCAAGTCGTGTCACATGTTAGGCTAGCTTTTCCAAAAATAGAAATTATATGTGGAACCTGGATTGATAATTTAGCTAATATTGGAATATTAATTTTAAGTGGAGCTAACGGAATTACAAAATTCCCATTATTTAAAATGTTTGGAACTAAATACGGAAAAAGAGTTGAAGAAGAAGTTAAATGGAGTGGTCGTGAACTTAAAGGAACATTTACAGATAAAATCAAATTAGGTTTAGAAAAAAGTAAATTTAATCCTGAGCTAGATAAATTTATTAAAAGATATATTAAAGAATCTTTAAAGAATAAATATTAAATATAATATAAATTTAAAATTGAAAGGTGTGTTAATGAATATTAATGTCGGCGTTGTAGGTGCAGGTACTATGGGTACCGCTCTTGCACAGCGTGTAAGTGAAAATGTAGAACAGGTAATTTTACATGTAAGAAAACAAGACCTTTGTGATGATATTAATAATGATAGACATAATTCTCAATATTATCCTAATCTAAAATTAAATGAAAATATAATTGCAACATTAGATATTTCTGATTTAAAAAAATGTAGCATAGTAGTATTAGCTATTCCATCATCCGCTTTTAGAACAACCCTTAAAAGTTTAAAAAAATACCTTAAAAAAGATACAATTATTGTTACTACTGCAAAAGGAATTGAATACCCCTCTTTAAAAACTATGGGAAATTTAATTGAAGAGTATTTTGATGAAAATTATGTTGCATTATCTGGACCAAATTTTGCTTCAGAAATAATGTTAAATCTACCAACCATTACAAACATTGCTTCAAATAGTATGGAAAACTCTTTAAAAGTTAAAAAAGCTTTAACTACAGAACAATTTAAAATAAAAATAATTGATGATGTAATTGGAATAGAATTTTGTGGAGTTTTAAAAAATATTAATGCAATAGCTAATGGAATATGTGAAGGAATGAATATTAATGAAAATGCACGATATAGTATTTTAACTAAAGGTTTTAAAGATACAATTAAAATAATTGAATCTATTGGAGGTAAATCCGAAACAGTACATGAATATTGTGGATTTGGAGATTTAATATTAACTTCTACATCCCATGAAAGTAGAAACCATACTTTAGGAATATTATATGGTCAAAGATTGATTATCGATGAAAATGCAAGTGGTGTTGTATTTGAAGGTAAAAACTCTATAAAAGCAGTGAAAGATATTTGTAATGAAAATAATATAGATAGTAATATCGTTGACTTTGTTTATAATGTAATTATTAAAAAACAACCTCCTTTAAAAGCATTTAAAGAATTATGGAGTACAGTTAAATAGGTGATTATAATGATTAGTGTAATTTTATCCGCTGGAATGGGTACTAGATTAATGCCCCTTACCAAAAACATTCCAAAACCACTACTTGAGCTTAATAGAACAACATTACTTGAAAGAATGATTAAAAATTGCATAGCAATTGATATAAAAGAATTTATAGCTGTTGTTGGATACAATAAAGATAAAGTAATTGATTTGGCAGGAAAATTAGAAAAAAAACATGATATCAATATTAAAATTATTGAAAACACCGAATATGACATGACAAATACGTCTGTTTCCACATATCTTGCAAGTAATTATATAGAAAGAGAACACCTAGATGATTTTATTTTAATTAACGGAGATAATGTCGTTGATCCTAAAATTATCCAAAATATTGCAAAAAGAAACAATACTAGTATGATTATTGATAATTATAAAAATCTTAATGAAGAATCATTTAAATTAATCATAGGCGAAAAATCATTGAAAGAAAATGATTCAATAGCTAATGGAATTATTGAAGAAATTGGAAAAGGAATAGATATTGAAAGTTCAACTGGAGAATTCATTGGTGTTTCAAAAGTAGCTAAAAAAGATGTTTCAAAATTTAATAAAATACTTGTTGAATTAATTGATGAAGATAAGCAAAATTATTACGATTTTGCATATAAAAAACTAAGCAAAGAAAGTCCAATAGATTTTGTTCTTACTAATGGTTTGAAATGGACAGAAATTGATGATCATGATGATTGGGCTATTGCAAAACAATTAATAAATGAATTTGAAAATTAATTTATTTTATTTTATTTTATTTTTATACATAATCGTTAAATATCCATATATTTTAATAATATTTATAAATTCATTAGTACAAATAGATATTTAATATAAAAAATTACTCAAAGTGGAGGAATTACTATTAATGACGATGTCAACATGATGTGTGGACTTGAAATACATGTACAATTAGAAACTGAATCAAAATTATTCTGTGATTGTCCAACTAACTATCAAGAAGCCCCTGCAAACACAAATATCTGTCCAATTTGTTTAAATCAACCAGGAGCAAAGCCACATCCAACAAATAAAAAAGCATTAGATAATGCATTAATGATTGCTTTAATGTTAAACTGTAAAATTGATAAAGGATTTACTTATTTTATGAGAAAACACTATGATTATCCAGATTTGCCTTCTGGTTATCAAAGAACTTCTGTACCAATTGGATACGAAGGAGAATTAAACGGGATTAGAATTAGGGAAATACATGTTGAAGAGGACCCTGGACAATATAAACCAGACAGAGGCATTGTTAACTTCAACCGTTCTGGAATTCCATTAGTAGAAATTGTAACAGAACCAGATATAAAATCCCCAGAAGAAGCAAGGGATTTTTTAAAAGAATTAATTCGTGTTTTACAATATAGTGGAGGAGCTCGTGGTGAAGGTACTATGAGAGCAGATGTAAACATTTCTATCGAAGGCGGAAACAGAGTAGAAATGAAAAACGTTAACTCCATTAAAGGTGCATATAAAGCATTGAAATTTGAACTTGTAAGACAAAAAAACCTTATGAAAAGGGGAGTTGAAGTTAAACAAGAAACTCGCGCATATCTCGAATCTCAAATGATCACGGTTGGAATGAGATTAAAAGAAGATGCTGATGATTATAGATTCATACCAGATCCCGACTTACCACCAATGGAAATAACTGAAAACGCAATTCAAAACACCTTAGAAACAATGCCTGAAGCACCTCACAATAAAGTAAAACGATTTGTAACAGATTACAATATTGATGAAGAATCTGCTAAAGTATTAACTTCAGAATTAGATTTAGCAATAGCTTATGAAGAAGTAGCTAAACAAATAGACCCTAAATTTGCATCAAAGTGGATGAGAGATGAACTTAAAAGAGTATTATCCTACAATAAATTAACTTTTGTAGATAGTGGAATTCTAGTTGAAGATTTAGTTGAATTTTTTAATATGCTTTTATCTAAAACTATTACAACCAAAGCAGGTCAAAGAATTATTGAGCAAATGCCAAATAACAAACAAACTCCCAAAGCAATTGCAGAAGAGTTAGGTTTGCTTGGTGTTGTAAAAGATGATGAAATAATAAATGCTGCAAAACAAGCTATTGATGAAAATCCAAAAGCTGTTGAAGATTATCTTACAGGTCAAAAAGCTTCTCTTAACTATCTTGTAGGCCAAGTAATGAGAATAACTCGCGGAAAAGCAGATCCTGGAGAAACTGTTAAAATATTAAAAGAAAATATTGAGTAAAATAATGGAAGATAACATGACTGAGAAAAAATCTTTTGTGAAAGATTATATGACAAGAAATGTTATTAGTGTTTCTCCAGAAACTACAACAACCGAAATTATAAGATTAATGAAAGAAAGCGACCACAATAGTTATCCAGTTGTTGAAAATAACAAATTAGTTGGAATGGTAACTGCATTTGATGTAGTAATTAAAGATTGGGCAGAAAAAGTTAAAGATATAATGAGTACTAAATTAGTAGTTGCCAATGAAGATTTATCCATAAACGATGCATCTAGAGTCATGTTTAGAAGAGGAATCTCTAGGATGCCTGTTGTAGATGAAAATGGTAAGTTAGTTGGGATAATTACAAATACCGATATGGTAAGATCCCACATTGAACGTTCAACACCCAATAAAGTAGAGTATTTCAAAAGTACATTGGAACAGTTATATGGAATTAAAACTACTTTAAAACACATGAGAGTAGCTACCGATAAATTAAGACCAACACAAGATAGAGTATATGCAGATGAACTTGAAGGCAGAAGTTATGAATTAGAACGAGGTTTAGCTGAGCCAGCAATTGTTGTTAAAACTGGTGATAGGTGGATTTTAGTAGATGGGCACCATAGGGCTGTTGCTTCAAAACAAATGGGGTGTAAAACTGTTGATTCATATGTTATTGATTTAGGTCAAGATATTAAATTAGGTATGGAAAAAACAGCAGATAACTCTGGAATAAAAACATTTGACGATATTGAAATTATTGATGATGACCATCATCCATTAATAGCTATTACTGAAAGTATTCAAGATAGGGCAAAAGGCGATGATTAAATGAGTAATGATGAGATTATAAGACAAGTTTATGAGGTCTTAGAAGATAGAAGAGACAATCCTATTGATTCATATACTTCAAATATTATGCAAGATAGTGATAAAAAAGCAGAAGATAAAATACTTGAAAAAATATCTGAAGAAGCTGGAGAAGTTTTATTAGCTGCTAAAAATAATGAAAATCTCGTTTATGAATCTGTAGATTTAATATTTCATACATTATTGATTTTAGTTCACAAAGGAATTGATATTGACGAAATATTCGATGAGTTTGCAAGAAGACGAAAATAATAGTGATTTTAAAGTAAAACATTTATTAATAAAATTTAACAAAATAATAGTAAATCGAAAGTTGGTTGAAAATATGTTTGACACGATGGCGGAGAAAAAATTTTTATTGCAACAACTAGTTAAAAGAGATTTTACTTCCAAATACAAGGATTCTGTATTAGGAATTGCTTGGAGTTTTTTCAACCCTCTTTTAATCATGTTAGTATTTACCGCTATTTTTTCAATGTTATTCGGTCGTCAAATCGAAAACTATCCTGTTTATTTCTTATCTGGTAGATTAATATATGATTTTTATAGTGCTGGAACAAAAGGTTCTATGAGATCTATTAGAAGAAATTCTGGAATATTAAAGAAAATTTATGTACCTAAATACATGTTTTCAATAAGTTCTGTATGTTATGAATTTATTAACTTTTTAATATCATTTGTAATCCTATTTGGAGTCATGATAATTACTGGTGCTCCATTCCACTCAACAATATTATTTGCAATAATTCCTCTTTTATTTTTAGTAATATTGATATTTGGAATTGGTTTAATACTAGCTGTTTGTAATACTTATTTCACTGATATTGGATATCTTTATAATGTTTTTACATTGGTTTTAATGTATGCCTCTGCATTGTTTTATCCAATAGAAATCGTTCCTGCGACTGTTCAAAAGATATTTACTCTAAACCCGGTTTATACTGCAATTTGTTGTTTTAGAGAGTGTGTAGTCTTCGGTATAATACCAGATATTACACAAATACTTTATTTAGCCACATTTGCAATGATAGTTTTAATAATTGGAATTCTATTATTTAGTATTTACGAGAAAAAATTAGCATTAGAAATATAAGGTTTTATAATGAGTTTAATAAGTAAAATAAAAAGTGGTTCTAAAACTGAAAAAATAACTAAAAAAATTAAAGATGATAATATTGCAGTTAAAGTTGATCACTTAGTAATGGAATTTAAAATAACTAATGATAAAATAGATACCTTAAAAGAATATGTCATTAGAACTCTTAAACGAAATAAAAAAGAAAAGAAAATGATTAGAGTTCTTGACGATATTTCATTTACTGTTTATAGAGGAGATAAATTAGGCATACTTGGATTTAATGGTGCTGGAAAAAGTACATTATTAAAAATTTTAGCAGGAATTTATGAACCTAGTTCTGGTTCTATTCAAATTAATGGTAAAATAGCTCCTTTACTTGAATTAAGTGCTGGTTTTGATAAAAATTATTCTGGAGCAAACAATATCTATTTAAATGGTGCTTTTTTAAGCATGGATAAAAAATACCTTGAAGAAAAATATGATGAAATCGTTGAATTTTCTGAACTTGGTGAATTTATTAATTATCCTGTGAAAAATTATTCCTCTGGTATGAGAGCTAAATTAGGTTTTTCAATAGCTACCCTTATTGAACCAGATATTTTAATTGTTGATGAAATTTTATCTGTTGGAGATATTAAATTCAGAAAAAAAAGTTCTGAAAAAATTAATTCCCTTATGAAACAAGGAGTAACCGTGTTACTTGTTTCACATTCAATTAACCAAATTAAAAAAATTTGTGATAAGTGTATTTGGCTTGAAGATGGTAAAATTGTAATGCAAGGTGATGCGCAAGAAGTATGCGATGCATATGTAAAAAGTGCTAAATCAAAAAAGAAAAAAAAGTAAGAGGGTTTGAAAATGAATAATAAATGGCTAATTATAATATTTGTATTACTTATTGGATTAGGTAGCTTATATCTAATTGTTGAATCTTCTAATACCGTTGGTAGTGCAATAATGGGAGTAAGCAAATATACTGTTACACTACCAGATGGCTTTTCAAATGCAAAAGCAGGAGATGAAACTCCAACAATGGTAAATGGAGCAACTAAAGAAACAATTGTTTTTAAAGATTTAGGTAAAGAAAAAAAGATGCCCAAAATCATTAAGAGCGAATATGACAACTTAACTAATAATGATGAAATTGAAATTCTTAAAAACACAACAAATAATACTCAAAATAATGTTCATACTATAATTTATAAAAATCTAACAAATGATGAAAATTATTCCATGATATTTTTTACTAAATTTAATCATGGATTTTCACTTAAAATTTGGAATTATACTAGTGAAAATGAACTTATCGATCATGTTAATTTCATCATAAATACAATGCAACCAGATTATAAACAAAAACAAGATTAATTAGATAGGTATTAAAGTTTAAGTTCCATATTATACATACCACGTGTAAAACTACCTATTTTAACTCTTTTTTTATTAAACACGTTAAAACCAAGTTTTTCATATAACGATTTTGCACCATCATTTCTAAAATCAGCATCTAAGGTGATTCTTTTAAAACCATTAGATTTAGCATGGCTAATTAAATCATTTAAAACTTCGGTACCTAACCCCTTACCTCTCATATTAGAATCAATAGCTAATTCTGCAACATAAAAATCTCCTTTTTTAATATCACAAGTAACTAAACAATCTAGGATATCGATTAAAATTAGTTTAAATGGTTTTAAATGATAATGCTGCTTTAAATCGTTATGTTCAATCTTTAAAACTCCAACTATTTCTTCTGCATCATTTAAAATTACTTTAGTAGAATTTGATTGATGCTTTTCTAAATCTTTTTTAATATCTAAAATAGCAGTGTTTTTGTTTTTATACAATGTTTCAAAAGTTCTAAAATCAACATCATAAATAAGACTAGCTACTTTTAAAGAATCGTGAATAGATGGATTGAAAGTTTTATAAAACATTCTATCTACTGTTAATTATTGTTAAAGCAAAAACTCCTGCTCCAAAACCATTATCAATATTTACAACTGCAATTCCTGGAGCACATGATTGAAGCATTGAATCAAGAGCCACACGACCACCTTCACCAACACCATAGCCTACAGATGTTGGAACACCAATGACGGGAACATCAACTAATCCTGCAACAACAGAAGGTAGTGCTCCTTCCATTCCAGCACACACTATAAATACACTTACTCTTTCCTTAACCATCCTAGCTATTTGAGGTAATAATCTATGTATTCCTGCAACACCAACATCATAAGAAGTTAAAACTTCACAACCCCCTTCTTCAACTATTACACGAGCTTCCTCTGCTATGTTAATATCAGAAGTTCCTGCAGTTAAAATACCAACTTTAGCAATTGGTTCTGTTTTATTTTCTTTTTTTTTAATAACTAAAATTTGAGCTCGACTGTTATAATCAAAAATTAAATTATTAGAAGTTAAGTCTTTAATGAGTTTTTTATAACGCTGCTTTGATAATTTAGTTATAATAAGATTTTCATTATTATTTTTTATATAATTCTCAATAATTACTAAAAGATCATCATAATCTTTACCCATTGAAAATACTGCTTCTGGAAAACCTGTTCTTGATTTTCTATCATTATCAAACTTAGCAACATCATTAAACTCTAAGATGGTATTTGCTTTTAATTTATTTTCAGCATCATCAATAGTGATTTCTCCATTAATCAATTTTTTAAGAATTTCCTTCATACAATGATTTTAGAAATAAGATATTAAAAAAACTTATTATAAAATTTTAAATAATAATCTAACTTAAATAATATATTATCTATGATGGCAAAAAAGATTTTAACTCAAGGAATAGTTCAAGGTGTGGGATTTAGACCATATGTTTATAGATTAGCTATCGACTTAAATTTAAAAGGTTATGTTAGAAACTTAGGAAATGTAGTTGAAATAATCATTGAAGGAAATAAGTGTAATTTATTTATTGAAAGATTGTCTAAAGAATTACCTCCAATAGCTAAAATTGACATGATGGACATTGAAGATATTGAAAATAACAACTATACTGAGTTTAAAATCATTGAAAGTAATAATGCTTATTCTGGAATAAGTGTAATACCACCAGACATTGCAATTTGCGATAAATGTTTGGAAGAAATCAGAAATCCAAATGATAGACGTTATAAATACCCTTTTAATGCATGTACTGATTGTGGACCTAGGTTTACAGTAATTGACAGTGTCCCCTACGATAGAATTAGAACAACGATGAAAGACTTTCCATTATGTGATAATTGCTTAGTTGAATACAAAAACCCTTTAAACAGACGATATCATGGAGAAGCTATTTGTTGTGATGAATGTGGTCCTCAAATGGCTATTTATAAAGGAAATAAGCTTTTAAATGCCAAAAATCCCATTAAAAAAGGCTCTGAAATATTAAAAGATGGAAAAATATTAGCTATTAAAGGAATTGGGGGAACACATTTAGCTGTAGATGCATATAATGATAAAGCAATTAAAAAATTAAGAAAACGTTTAAATCGTCCAAACCAAGCTTTTGCAGTTATGAGTAGTGATTTGAATGCTGTTAAAAATTATGCATTATTGTCTAAAAAAGAAATAGCTACTATTACATCAAATAAAAGACCAATAGTCATTTTAAAGAAAAATGAAAATTACCCATTTCCTAATAGTTTATCTCCTGAACTTCACAATATTGGTGTGATGCTTCCCTACTCTCCAATGCATTATTTACTCTTTGATGAGGGAGATATTGATACTTATGTTATGACTTCAGCCAATATTCCTGGAGAACCTATGATGATTGAGAATAAAGAGATTATTTTAGGAGTTAATGATTATTCCTTAGTTCATAATCGTGAAATTTTAAATAGGTGTGATGATTCGGTTATACGTTTTAGAAATAATGAATTATCTTTTATTAGAAGATCAAGAGGTTATACTCCTGAACCTTATAAAATATCTTCAAAATGTAATGATTTAAACATATTAGCACTAGGTCCTGAACTTGATGTTACTTTTTCAATAGCTAAAAGCAATATGGTCTATCCATCACAACATATTGGAAATACAAATAAGCCTAAAACTCTAGAATTTTTAAAAGAAGCTATTAATAATTTAGAAAAAATCACTAAAATTAATGAATTTGACATAATCGCTTGTGATATGCATCCTCACTTTTTTACAACAAAACTAGCATCGGAACTAGCTAAAAAACACGATGCTGAAATTTTAAAAGTTCAACATCATCATGCACACTCAGTAGCATTAGCTAATGATAACAATATTGATGAACTAATTGTAATTGCCGCAGATGGTGTTGGTTATGGAAGTGATGATACTATTTGGGGTGGAGAAATACTTTACACAAACATTGAAAGTTTTGAAAGATTAGCCCATCTTCAAAGACAATTAATGCCTGGTGGAGATGTTGCAACTAAATATCCTGCAAGAATGCTTGCAAGTATATTAGATGATGAAGATTTAATTAAAAATTATGCTAGCTACTTTAAATATGGTGAGTTAGAAATTAAAAATATTTTTAAACAAATTGAATCTGGAATAAATGTAGGAGTAACTACAAGTACCGGAAGAATCTTGGATTCAATGGCAGTCGCTCTTGAAATATGTCATAAGCGAACATATGAAGGAGAGTGTTCTATGAAATTGGAATCAGCTGCTTATTATTCAACTAATAATTTAGAAATTCCTTATGAAATAAAAAATAATCAATTGAACACGACAGAAATCTTAAAAGAAGTAGTTAAACTATATCAAGATGGAAATAAAGCTTCAGATGTAGCAAAAGCAGGGCAAATTGCAATAGCAAGGGGATTATCAGAACTTGCAGTAAATGCTGCTGATAAGAAAAAAATTAATTCAATTGGAGCTACTGGTGGAGTATTTTACAATGAAAATATCACCAATACTGTAAAAAATTATATAGAAAACAATGGATATGATTTCATCCAACACAAAAACACTTGTGCAGGAGATGGATCAGTATCCCTAGGTCAAGCTATAGTTGCTAAATCATCTATTTTTTAAAGTTCTCTCTAAGATATATTCAGCTCTAGCCTTAAGATTATCATATAACCTTATTTGATTTTTTAACTCTTCGATAGCTTCAAGTTGACCATTATCAATTCTTTTTTCAATATCTAATAATTTAGACCATTCATCCCCTGAAGGAAGTTGTAAAGTATTTAATATGTCTTCAGTTAAGTTAACATCAAAAGAGTTTCTATTAATTGTAATATTAATATTTACTTCATGAGGTAAATCATAATATTTACGTGGCCTCCCCCTTACAATTTTTTTATAAGAAGAATTTAATATACCAATTTCTTCCATTGCCCTTAAATGTTCAATAATAGCTTTCTGACCAATATTTAATTCATTGGAAATTTCACTTACGAACATTGATTCTTCTCTTAAGAGATTAATAATATCCCTTCTTGTTTTACATCCCATTACATCAAGTATATCCTCTTTATCAATCTCTCCTAATGAATTACTATAATCTCCTCTAATTTCAATACCATCATTAGAAGAATTGACATTTATTGCATTTTTGTTAATGTCATTTTGTTTAGTCATGATTATACAATATATCGAAACCTTTATATAACCTTTTGTTACTATAATAATAGTAAGAGAAATGTAACTTTTTGTTACTTTAATATTTGGTTTTGAAAAACTTGGAGTAATAACTCTAAAATAATGAACCATTTTCCTATATGTCCATAAATTCCTAAAAACCAATATTAAAGTTCTTGAAGTAAACTTCTCGGTAAAAGAGTTATTACACAGGTTTTTCAAAAACCTTAAAAAAAGGTGGCTGCATGGTTGATGAAAATAAAAATGAAGAAAATAATGATGAAGATTTTCAAGAAAAATATAATGAACTTCTAAGTGAGATAAACTCCAAAGATGAGGAATTATCAAAAGTTAAAGAAGATCTTGAAAAACAAAATAAAAAAAATGATGAATATTTTTCTCAATTACAAAGACTTCAAGCAGATTTTGAAAATTTCAAAAAAATGAATGATAAACAAAGAAATGAATTAATAAAATTTGCTAATGAAAATATAATCAAAGAAATATTAGATGGATATGAAGACTTTGAAAGAGTCCTCAATAACTCTAATGAATATAAAACTTTAAGAAGTGGTGTAGAATTAATTCATGATAAATTTAGAGATATTTTAGCAAAAGAAGGAATAGAAGAAATTCCAACTAATTGTGAAAAATTTGATCCATTTAAACATGAAGCATTAATGGTTGAAGCTAATGATGATGTTGAAAATGGATATATTATAGAAGAATTAATGAAGGGATACACTTACAAAGATAAAGTCCTTAAATACTCAAAAGTAAGAGTTTGTAAAAAATAATGTTTATTTAATTAATTTATAAAAAAATTTGGTGATAATTATGTCAGATACTAAAAAAGAAAAAATTATTGGAATCGATTTAGGAACAAGTAACTCAGCAGCATCCGTACTTGTAGGCGGAAAACCAACTACAATACCATCTGCAGAAGGAGCAAGCCAATACGGTAAATCCTTCCCAAGTTATGTTGCATTTACTGAAGATGGTCAAATGTTAGTTGGAGAACCAGCAAGAAGACAAGCTGTAACAAACCCAGAAAATACAATTAGTGCAATCAAAAGAAGTATGGGTACAGATCACAAAGTAAATGTAAATGGTAAACAATACACCCCTCAAGAAATTTCTGCATTTATCTTACAAAAAATTAAAAAAGATGCAGAATCATTCTTAGGAGAACCTATACAAAAAGCAGTTATTACTGTACCTGCTTACTTTGACGATAACCAAAGACAAGCTACAAAAGATGCAGGAAGAATAGCTGGTTTGGAAGTGGAAAGACTTGTAAACGAACCAACTGCAGCTAGTTTAGCTTATGGTATTGATAAACAAGATGATGTTGATTTAAATATTATGGTATACGATTTAGGTGGAGGTACCTTAGATGTAACCATCATGGAATTTGGTGGAGGAGTATTTGAAGTAAAATCTACCAGTGGAGACACCCAACTTGGTGGTACTGATATGGATAATGTTCTTTTAAAATACTTAGCAGATGAATTCCAAAAACAAGAAGGAATCAACCTTATGGACAATGATCAAGCTGTTCAGAGATTAAGAGAAGCTGCTGAAAAAGCAAAAATAGAATTATCCACAACCACAACAACCGAAGTAAACTTACCATTTATTGCAATGGGTAGTGATGGAACTCCTAAAAACTTAATCATAACTCTCACTAGAGCCAAATTAGAAGAATTAGTTGATTCTATTGTTGAAAAATCAGGTAAACCAATGCAACAAGCATTAAATGATGCTAAAATGAACAAAAATGAAATTGATAAAATCATTTTAGTAGGTGGACCAACTAGAATGCCTATTGTACAAAAATATGTTGAAAAATTCATAGGAAAATCAGTAGAACGTGGTATTGATCCAATGGAATGTGTATCAATGGGTGCAGCTATTCAAGGAGGAGTATTAGCTGGTGAAATTAAAGATTTAGTATTATTAGATGTTACACCATTATCTTTAGGTATTGAAACCTTAGGTGGAGTATCAACTACCTTAATTGAAAGAAACACTACTATTCCTACTAAAAAAAGCCAAATATTCTCAACTGCTGCAGATAACCAACCATCTGTAGATATTCATGTATTACAAGGAGAAAGAAAAATGGCTGCAGACAATACTACACTTGGAAGATTCCAACTTATCGGAATTCCACCAGCACCAAGAGGTGTTCCTCAAATTGAAGTAACCTTTGATATTGATGCAAATGGTATCATTAATGTATCTGCTAAAGATAAAGGAACTGGTAAAGAACAAGCTATTACTATTACTTCATCTACTAAATTATCTGATGAAGAAATTGAAGAAAAAATCAAAGAAGCAGAAATAAACGCTGAAGCAGATGCAAAAAGACAAGAAGAAATCGAAGTAAAAAACAATGCAGACTCATTAATTTACACTTCAGAAAAAACCTTAGATGAACTTAAAGATCAAGTATCTGAAGATGAAAAATCAAATGTTGAAAAACTGATTGAAGAATTAAGAGAACTTTTAGCTAGCGATGACATTGCTGCCATTAAAGAAAAATCAGATGAATTATCTAATGTAATTCAAGAAATCGGTGCTAAAGTGTATCAACAAGCACAAGCTGAAGCTCAAGCACAACAACAAGCTCAAGAGCAAAATACTGGTGCAGCACCTGATAATGATGATGACACAATCGATGCAGACTATGAAGTAAAAGATTAGATTAAATAATACCGTTTTATTATTTGTTAGGTTAAACAATAAAATCAGAATCAGAATCAATAATAAACTAACAATAAATAAAACTATTATTTTTTCTATTATTTTTAAATCATTACAAGGTGAATAAATGGAGGACAAGCGAGATTATTACGAAGTGCTTGGAGTAGATAAAAACGCTGACGAAAAGACTATTAAAAAAGCTTATCGTGAATTAGCTATGAAATATCACCCTGATGTTAGTGAAGAAGAAAGTGCTGCAGATAAATTTAAAGAAATAAGTGAAGCATATGCTGTTTTATCTGATGACGAAAAACGTCAAAGATATGATCAATTTGGTCATGCAGGTATGGATGGATTTACTGCAGAAGATTTCTATCAAAATGTAAACTTCGAAGATATATTCCAAGGCTTCGATATAGGAAATATATTCGACATGTTTGGTTTTGGTGGAGCTAGTCGCACTAGAGGAACAAGACACGGTCCTCAAAGAGGCTCAGATATTTATACTGAAGTACCAATCACTTTAGAAGAATCCTTTAATGGATGTAAAAAAGAAATAAAGATTACAAAAAGTGAAATCTGCCATACATGTAATGGAAGTAAATCTAAACCAGGTGTTGAGCCACAAACTTGCCCTACATGTGGAGGAACAGGGCAAATAAAAGAAGTTAGTAACACAATTCTTGGTCAAATGATGAATGTAAGACCATGTAGAGAATGTGGTGGTACTGGTAAAATAATTACCTATCCATGTCCAGATTGTCACGGAAAAGGTAGTAAAAGAAAACAAAAAACAATTACAATCGAAATTCCACAAGGTGTTGATGAGGGCAATCATTTAAGAGTTTCTGGTGAAGGAAACTGTGGTGAAGCACCTGGACTTGAAGGAGATTTAATTGTTACAGTTCATGTTAAACGAAATAAGTTATTTGTCCGTGAAGGAGATCATTTATACTACGAACAACAAGTTAGTTTCCCTCAAGCAGCATTAGGAGACTTAATTACTATCCCAACAATTCAAGGAAAAGAAGTTGAATTTAAAATACCTGCTGGAACTCAAAGTGGAACAGTATTTAAATTAAGAAATCAAGGAATGACCTCAGTTAGACATTCAGGTAGGGGAAATTTATACATTACAGTAAATGTTGTAGTTCCTAAAAAATTAAACCACAAACAAAAAGATTTACTAAAAGAATTTGCTGATATGAGTGGAGAAGAAATTAAACATGTTGAAAAAGGATTTTTCGACAAAGTCAAAGAAGCCGTAAAATAAATTAGCTATTATAATTAGCTAGTTTATTCTCTCTTTTATTATAGTTTTTCTCGAAAAGTTTATACCATATAAATTACAAATTAATATTCATGGTAAAAAATAGCAAAAAAATTGAAGGACATCTTGAATTGGATGAAATTAAAGAGGTTATGAAAGAATATAAAGA
>NZ_LWMU01000062.1 GCF_001639275.1 Methanobrevibacter oralis | reverse complement strand
ACATGAATACCAAAAACAAATGCCTTCCATATCTTATTTTGGATGGCAACCAATATATATTTAACTATTTCGAATGTTGATCTTGTTAGAAAAAATGATGATGAAAGAGTGCAATGTAGTTTTGGTGAGAATACTGTTCAATTTTTTTTGTATATTGATGGTATTCTTGATGAAGATTGCGTTATTAACAAAGATGGGGTTATTGAGTATCATGATCCTCATTGTAAGCATTGTTTTTCTCATGATGTTATTAAAAAATCTTATAATCGGCGTAAAATTTATTTAGAAAATGGAGTTAGTGTTTATTATTAAAGTCAAGCGATATCTTTGTAAGAAATGTAGAAATATTATAGTCAAGTAAGGCTTAATGGAATTTATGAAGATTTTTGTAATTTTTCAACTAAAATGAAAAACAAGGCAATTGAGTTGCGAAAAAGATGGTTGGGATTCATTAAGAAATCTTTCTTGGATATTTAATGTTTTTAATAGCATTGATATGTCATATGAAACGATATAGAAAATCTCTTTTAACTTTCGATGGATTGTTATTATGTTAACACTGATATGAAATTTTCAGGCTATGCTGCTTATGATGTACAGTGGATTAGAATTGAGCGAAAATGGTATTATAGGCATATATTATATTGATTTAATTAATCGAATGCCTGTTGCAGAGTTAATATAGTGAAAAAAGAATGATTCTGCAACAACAAAAAATTTTATAAAAAACAGCATCAAAGCAACAGAGTCCATTGCAATTGTAACGGATTTAAAACCAGGATATGATAAAATAATGAGAGAAATTGGATTTGATCACTAACACTGTACATTTCATTTATTATTAAATATCAATGAAGAACTTAGGGAAGAACTAAAGCAAATACGCAAAGAATATGAAAGCAATCTAAAAAAACAAAACCCTAAGCTCTCAGAAACACAAATCAAAAAACAATCCAAAAACATGATAAACAACTACAAAATAGAAATCAACGAATATTTAAGCATATTTTTACAATATTATTCAAAAAAGAAACCTACGAAAAAGCAATATGAATACATCAATTTCCTAAAAGAAAAATTAATAAACTTATCCACCAATTCTAGCAAAATACTTAAAGAAAAAATTCTTCCCAGAATTACAAAAAATACATTACAATTCCTTAAAAAAAAGACACAAAGGAAAACTAGACTGTACTAACAATCAAATAGAAAATTACATTGGAAATACAATGCCCAAAGCATACAAAAAGAAATTTAGAACATTAAAAGGGATATTCAACCAGATAATGCACCAAAAAGATGGCTGGATCGAAAAACGAAAACAAGAGCTAACAAATTGACAGTCCCTTATTAATGTATGCCTAAATATTTAAATAGAATAAAATATAATATAACATTATGTTTAGGTTTACCTAATTTTCTAGATTATGTGTATTACTTAAACTAAAATAATTTTTTTAGTAAATGTATTATGTTCTTATTTTAAGAATATAATTCATTATTTAACAAAATGGGAGAATGGTTAATGAAAGAATATGTCGTAGGATTAGCAGGAAACCCAAATGTGGGTAAAACTACTGTATTCAATCAATTAACTGGTATGCGTCAACATGTTGGAAACTGGCCTGGAAAAACTGTTGAAAGGGCAGAAGGTAGTTTCAAATTTGAAGATGCTTCATTTGATGTTGTGGATTTACCAGGTAATTATGCATTAAGTGCTCATTCTATTGAAGAAATCGTTTCTAGAGATTTTATTGTAGATGATGATTCTGATGTGATTATTAATATAGTTGATGCTGCTAATTTAGAACGTAACTTATATTTAACAGTTCAAATGATGGAGTTAGGTGCAAATTTAGTAATAGCTCTTAATATGAACGATTTTGCAAAGAAAAAAGACTATATTATTGATATTAAATTGATGGAGGAATTGTTAGGATTCCCTGTCGTTGAAGTGAATGCTAAAACAAAAGAAGGTTTTGATAAATTATTACGCACTGTTCAAAATGTTGCTGATAAAAAAGTAGATAGTGGTGCAAAATTATCTTATGGTGATGAATTAAAAACTCATTTAGCTGAACTTCAAGCATTAATTGAAAAAGATAATGATCTTTTAGATGTTCCTTCAATATGGACTGCAATTAAATTATTAGAAAAAGATTCAATCATAATAGAAAAAGTTCAAGGATCTAGTCAAAGTTCCAAAATAATGGTTGAAGTAGATAAAGTAAGTAAACATCTTCATGATATTTATGGTGAAGGTGCAGAAGAAGTTGTTGCAAATGCAAGATATGCATTTATTGATGGTCTTGTAGCAGAAGCTGTTAAAAAACCTGATGTTTATAAAGAAACAACTACTGATAAAATAGATAAAATAGTAACTAATAGGATATTAGCTATTCCTATTTTCTTAATTATCATGTTCATATTGTTCCAACTTACATTCACAATCTCAGCTCCGTTCTGTGATGCAGTTGATGGATTCTTTGGTTGGTTAGGTGAATATGTAGTTGAAGTATTAGGTGATAATGCATTATCTTCACTTTTATCTAATGGTATAATTGGTGGTGTAGGTGGTGTACTTGTATTCTTGCCACAGATTATCATCATGTTCTTGTTCTTAAGTATCTTAGAAGATAGTGGTTACTTAGCAAGAGCTGCTTTTGCATTAGATAAAATTATGCATAAAGTTGTTGGACTTCATGGTAAAGCTTTTATTCCTATGATTCTAGGATTTGGTTGTGGTGTACCAGCAGTTATGGCTACAAGAACTATGGAAAACGAATCTGACCGTTTACTTTCCATGATGCTTATTCCATTTATGTCTTGTACTGCAAGGTTACCAATTTACTCTTTATTTGTAGCTGCATTTTTCACAGCTTATGAAGGTCAAGTATTATTTGCAATTTACATGTTAGGTATTCTCGTTGCTTTAGTAGTGGCAGCTATACTTAAAAGAACCTTATTTAAAGGAATGTCTTCTCCATTTGTAATGGAACTTCCAACATACAAAATACCATCTGTAAAAGGTGTTTTATTACATACTTGGGAGAAAACAAAAGGATTTTTAAGAAAAGCAGGTACAATTATTCTTGCTGCATCTATTATTATTTGGATTTTAAGTAGTGTTCCATTTGGTGTTGAATATGGATCTCAAGAGAGTGCACTTGGTATGATTGGTACTGTAATTGCGCCAATATTTGCTCCTCTTGGTTTTGGAGAATGGCAACCAGCTGTTGCAATTGTTATGGGGTTAGTTGCTAAAGAGGTGGTTGTAAGTACATTTGGTACTCTGTTCGGCGTAGAGGAAGAAGGTGAAGGAATTAATAATGCCATGCATGATTTATTTACTCCAATTTCTGCATTTGCATTTATGGCATTTACTCTGTTATATGTTCCTTGTTTCGCTGCAATCGGTGCAATTAAAGAAGAAACCAATGGTTGGAAATGGCCATTAATAATGTCTGGTATTACTTTAGTAACTGCATATATTGTTGCATTCCTTATATTTAACTTAGGTGGAGTATTAGAACCATCATTAATGCCACTTATTGACTGGTATAATGGTGTAATGAGTCCGATTATTGGAGCTGCTGATCCGATTACCAGTAATTTAGGAATCTTCTAATAATTCAAGTAGATTAAAATTAGGTGATAAAATGACTAAAACATTAGATATGTTATCCTCTGGTGAAACAGCAAAAATTGTTTCTTATAGTGAAGACGGTGACGTCTCATTAAGGAGACATTTATTAGGTATGGGTTTTGTTAAAGGAGCAGAACTTAAAATTCAAAAAGTAGCTCCTTTAGGAGACCCAATTGAACTTAAAATTAAAGGATACAATCTTTGTATCCGTAAAGAAGAGGCTAAAAACATTGAAGTTGAATAACTTCATTGTTTATTTTATTTTTTTTATATGGTGATTTTATGAAATGCAGAATGTGTGGTTTTGAATTTGATGAAAAGGAATTAGGAGATAGAGGATGTTCTAGTTGTGGAAAGCATGATAACTGCAATCAAATACATTGTCCAAATTGTGGATTCGGTAACTCACCAGAACTAGATGATGAGTTTGAATTTATTGTCAAACTTAAAGAAAGATTTAGAAATAGGAAAAAAAGTACTAATTAATTTTTTTCACTTTTATTATTTCTTCACAAACCTCATTAATTGTTAATTTTTCAACATTAACGTTTAGTCCGTTTTCTTTTAATTTATAGAGTATTTCTGTTGTTACAGGCGTTTTTAACTGAGCTTTTTTTAATAATTCTTTATTGGTAAATATTTCATTTTTATTTCCTTGAGCTATTATTTCTCCATTATATAAAACAAATATCTTTTCTGCAAATTCATTTACCATTTCTATGTCATGTGAGGATATTACAATACTCATTCCTTCTTTATTAAGTTTATTAAGAATGTTTAATACTTTATTAACTCCTTCAGGATCAAGGCCTGCTGTAGGTTCATCAAGTATCATTATTTCTGGTCTCATAGCAACAATACCTGCAATAGCTATTCTTTTTTGCTGACCTCCACTTAAATGATGAGGTGTTTTATTTTCAAAGCCTTCCATACCTACCATTTTTAATGATTCGTCTATTCGTTTTTCTACTTCGTCATAATCTAAACCTAAATTCATAGGTCCAAAAGCTATATCTTCCTTAACAGTTGGAGCAAATAACTGGTCATTTGGATCTTGAAATACAATTCCTACTTTTTGTCTTACTTGAAGAAGCTTTTCTTTTTTATATTCAACTTTTTCACCATCAATTTCAACATGTCCAGATGTAGGTTCACTTAAACCATTGAAGTGAGAAAATAGTGTTGATTTTCCTGCACCGTTAGGTCCGATAATAGCTATTTTTTCTCCTCTTTTAATTTCAATATTTACATTTTTAAGTGCTTTAGTTCCATCAGGATATATGAACGATAAATTTTTTGTTGCTAAGTGAATATCTGTCATTTTAAACCTCTAATTAATTGCAATATTTTCTCCAAAGTAACCTAATTTCCCTGAATATTTAAATAGAATAATCTCAATAATAATAGTTAGAATCATGATTACAATCAAATAAAAATAATCAGTTTTTTCTGCTTTTTTCTTTTCATTAAACATTTCTGAAGTATCTGAAAAACCACGACTTATCATACTTTTATGAACTCTTTCTCCTTGTTCATATGCTTTTAAAAACATCATTCCTATTGTATATCCTACTTGTTTAACTCTCCATTTGTAGTCTATATTTTTAGCATGTATATTAAAGTTTCTTGATTTTTGTGATTTTCTAATAGCTGCAAGTTCATCAACGAATAAAAATAAAAATCTAACCATAATTGAGAGAATCATAGCTAAATCTCTTGGCATTTTTAATTTTCTAAAAGAGCTAGCCATTTCTTGAAGGGAAGTTGTTGATGAATAAATAATAATAGCAGTTAATGTTGTAATCATACGTGTAAGTAGTAATATTCCCCAATTTAAACCAACATCACTAATATGTATCCAATTGTAACTGAATATTATATTTCCAGGTTGGATAAATGGTTGAAATATTATAATAAATCCACCAAAAGGTAGTAAAAGTAATAATCGTTTAAATGAATCTATGTAGGACAATTTAGCTATTTTTAATATAATAAGCAAGAATATTTCAAATATTATTGGTACTATAAGTTCCTTGGATATGACACATACAATTATTATAAAAACAGTTGAAATTAATTTGATTCGTCCTTCTAAATTATGTATAGGGCTGTCCATTGAAGCTAAATCATCAAAACGTATTATTTGTATTATATTAGGCATTATGTTCCCTATTTTTTTTAAAAAATGAAAGATAGAAATTAAAAAAATTTAATTTCTATTTTTTTACAGCAATACCGACAATATATCCTAATCCTAAAGTCACGATAGTACCGATAATCAGTGCAACAATTTGTAAAGTTTGATCATCAGGCGCATCAGCAAAGGCATAATCAGGGAATAAGGCATCAGGTATGCCGTTTATTTCTTCAATTGAAAAATCTTCAGCGACTCCAGAGTCTTCTGCAGATTTTTCAAGCCCGTCTGGATCACCAGATGCTATATATGGTGAAAGACAGCTGATAACAATACAAATTACAATAGCAACAGCAATTAAATATTTGTCTTTTTGATCCATTTTATGCATCTCCTTTCCAAGATAGTAAATCTGGTCTGAATTTGTCTAATGCTGCAATAACAATTACTGTTAAAACAGCTTCAATTATTCCAATAAAGAAGTGGTATAATACCATGGATGGAATACCAACATTCATTGGGAATGTTCCAGCAATACCCATTTCAATAGCACATGCTAGTGCAGCAATAACAGTAGCTAACCATGCAGCAATTCCAGCAGCAGGATATTTTCCTAAACTTTTTTCTAAGCCTTTGAAGGTGAATAATCCAACAAATCCTCCAACGATTGCCATATTTAATACATTTGCTCCTAAAGCAGTAATTCCTCCATCACCAAATATTAATGCTTGAATAAGTAATACTACAGTGAAAACGAGTACAGCAGCTTCTGGTGCAAGGAACACAATTGCAACTAATGCTCCACCAACCATGTGTCCACTAGTACCAAATGGAATTGGCATGTTCATGGACATGATTGCAAAAATACCAGCAGCAAGTACTGCTAAAAGAGGAATACGTTTTTCATCAAGATTGTTTTTAGCCCATTTGACAGAAAAGTATAATGCTACGATTAATATTATGTAGTATATTAAACACTGTGCAATTGGGATAAATCCATCAGGTATGTGCATTTTATTTTTCCTCCATAAAATAAAAGTAATACTTTTTCTACTTTTTCAAATATATAAGTATTATTTTTTATACAATTTTTTTAGTCATATCAAAAAATATCAAGTTAAATGGGAGATTTATTAAGTTTAATGTTTAATAATTCCTATATATCCCTTGATAGTGTATATATTTCTTTTTTATTGATATATAAAGATTATTAAAGTAATACTTTTTTTTATTATTTTTAAAATTAGTAATACTTTTTATAAATGAGCTTAAGATTTGTTTTTAATTATGCAGGTGGTATAAATAAAAATACTAATTGCAAAGTATCCTAAAACTTGAATATCTAATATTCCAGTTTCAACTCCTAATATGCTGTAAGTTAAAATTAGGCTATAAATTCCTATATAAAAATAATCATTCGTGATTTTTATTATTTTAAATCCAATTCCAAGAATAAATCCTAAAATACACATTTCAATAGCTACTCCGATTTTTCCAAAGTCAGCTACCATTTGTCCAATTAAAGTTGGTGTAACAGTAACTTCACTTCTCCATGCTATTAATTTTCCAACAAGCATTCTAGGTCCAAGTTCACTTCCAGGTATGGATCCTGCTAATATTTGACCATGTGTTGAGCCAAAGTTTCCTCCAATAATGTCAAGTAAGTTTAATACATGTAGTGTAAAATCTGCTCTGCTTTGTAAGGTGTATAATGGACTGGTTGCTGAGGTGATTGTTAATTCACCAAGTGATCTAAAATAACCAATTCCTATTATTGCACATATACCAATTAGTGCACCAATTACAACTTCCCATGTTGAAATGATATTTCCATAGTAACCTATTATAATTATTACAAGAAATGCTGCAAGTAGTGGTGTCCTATATCCTAAAATTAATAAAATTGCACAGTTAATTATTAACAATAATAAGAATCTAAATCTAACTTGTGAAAAATTAATTATTTTCCTTTGAAATTTGTTTAAATAAACACTAGCTAATATGCAAGTTCCAGGTATTATTAAAAATACCGGCATTGTTAATGCTGGTTTTAAAAGATACCTTATCGATGGTTTTAAAATAGGAATCCCACCAACACTTACAATACTTATAAAGAAAAATATGACACTGACCAATATTAAACAAAAAGCAATCGAGTACATATCTTTTGGATTAAACGATAAATAATTTTTATTATTATTTAAAAAAAATTTTGGAAGTATTGCAGATCCAATAAGAAATGAAATAAACCCAATAGCTAATGTAATAGCTAGACTGTCTGAAATAGAATTTAAGGATAATAAAAGGAATAATGCAAATACAAAAAGTACAATTAATGGATTAAAAATATGGAACTTTAAAATTTGACTTTTATTTAAAAAACTTAAAAAGTTTTTACTTGGGTAAAATTTTTTAAAATAACTATTTACCCACTTATCTTCGAAAAAAGTCAATATGAAAATTATTGTGCTAAATAAAAATGATTCGTGAATTCTATCACTAATTTTATTTACAGTAGATGTTAAAGCATAATAGATTTCACTCATTTCTAACACAACTTAAAAATTCCTTATGTTTATAACATCGTAATTATTTTTAATACTATTTAATTGGTAATCACTACAATTATAAATTCTAATCTTAATGTCATCAGTAGTTCCATTAAAATTTCCTAAAACAGAGTCTCCATCAATAATATTCTGATTATTTGCTTTTTCAAGAATTAATTGATTATTTAAATTCTTAGAATATTTAATGCCTAATCTTTTACCATGATTATTCTGCTTATTAATTATTTTTTGAATCTCGATATTGTCAATAGATTCAGATACGATGTTAGTAGTTATTTCATAATCGGTATTGTTGCTAATTCCTGATGTTAAATCTTTAAGAGAGCTTATTTCTTTTGGTTTTATAGTAAACTCAGTTAAATTTTTATAAACCTCTCCATTACTTTCAAGTGTTATGGTGTTTATATAAATATCTGCATTTGGAATATTTTTATATAATCCTGCTAAATAACTGTGGTTATTAGCTTCTACTATAATACTTACATCAGATCCTCCATTATCACCAATCCATTTTATAGTACCATTCAAATTTACTTCTTCACCAGTACTTGCATTATGGCCAGTAATTGTTGTTTTTATTATATTTCCATTTTCATAATATTTTAAGTAATTTTCTGAAATTTTATTCATTGTTGATATATCATAAGCTGTTTTTTGGATATTTGAAGTATCATCGCTTGTAATATGTATGAACGCAAATAAAATAGCCCCAATTACTATAATTATTATTATATAATCAATAATTGTAAATTTTTTCATGATTTAACCTACTGTTTATTTAATCTTCATAGATTGCACCAACAGGACATACATCAACACATTCACCACATGAATCACATTGGGCATTGTCTATAACAATTTTATACCCCTTTTTTTTAATAGCTTCTTCTATACACACATCAATGCAGTCTTCACAGATCCCACACTCTTCCATATCGATTTGCAACACATACACCATTATTAATTAAATTTTTAAAAATATAATTTGATTATATAGTTATTTATAATTTTCTTAATATTTATATAGTTTTTCAATGTAATATGTTGTTTTATAGTTTTATTAAAGTGTTTTAATTCAAATTAAACCACAATCTTTATATATTATGTAGTTCAATATTGATAGTGTATGCAAGGGTGCCCGAGCGGCCAAAGGGGGAGGACTTAAGATCCTCTGGTATAGGCCTTCGAGGGTTCGAATCCCTTCCCTTGCACTATTTTGTATATTTTATTAGAATTTTTCGATCATGCCTTAGTGGCTCAGCTGGTAGAGCGCCACCTTGGTAAGGTGGAAGTCGGGGGTTCGAATCCCCCCTAAGGCTTCTATTTTTTAATTACTTTAGTGTTTTCTAGTGATTTTATTTTTTCAAAATCATTATCTAAAAATAGTAATATTATTTCTAAAGTTTTTTTAATTCCAGCTTCTTGCCTAGAGTATAAACTATTACTATTATTTTCACATAAATCAGCATATACATTGGTGGTGGTTATTATTTCATATTCATCAGAGATTATAGTTATTCCTCCACGACCTACTCCTGCTGTAGTTCCAATAGCTATGTCACAATCGGTTAGTTTTTTTACAGCTTCTGCCATGATTTTACTAACTTTGAGATCTCCTTTTTCATCATAAACTTTAATTCCTTTAATTAAAGTATTAGGTTCTGGAGGGTTTTTAACATTTAAAATCTTCTTTACAGCTTCTATTGTAGGAATAAATAAGCTACATGTTACGCTAAGTTGTGAATAATCAAAATCTGTGCATTGTGAATTTTTAATATATTTTCTTCCAATTTTTCCATTATAATTCTGAGCTAAAGCATGGAGTTCTCTTCCAATTTTTCCATGAGTAAAACACTCAGCAGTAGCTATTTTAATCATATTTATCATGTAACAGTTGTAGAGCATGTTTTGTTATTTTATTTGCAACTTCATCTAATACATAAGGAGTTACAGGTTCCATATCTCTAATTAATTTATTCGTTGTTATAATTAAATGATTTTCAACAATTCCTTCCTTTTTAAGTTCATCAACTGCAGGATTATCTTTAAATTCAGAAATATCTTTAATTTCAATATTTTCCTCTCCAAAACCAAATATTCCTGCTGTACTAATAGTTTTAGCTCCTCTTTTTTGTGCATTTTTAATTATTTTAGCTGCAGTTGGAATTGTGTTTCCTCCAGCAATTACAATAATAACAACATCTCCGTTGATTAAATCAATATTGTCGTTATTTGCGTATTCATTGTAACTTTTTATTTTTCTAAAGTCTTCATCATGGCGACATAATCGTTTTAAGAAATCTGTTTTGTATTCTCCAATTTTAGCACCGTACATATTAAATATAATATCTGAAGCTGAAATTTTTTGACCATCAAATGCTCCAATTACTTTAGGTCCACCTCTATGTACTTGTATTAAATTAATACCAATTCTTAAACCTAATCTTCCAATACCAACTAAATCAATTCTTCCTTTAGGGATTTGTGTATCTTCGATTTTTTGAATTTCATCAATTGCCATAATTTCACCAATAATTATAATTTTTCAATTGGAAGTATATTAATTATTTCACATTCAATTTTAAGTTCATCTACTATTTTTTTCAATCCGTATAATCCATTAACTTCACTTTCATGATGTCCTAAATCAATTAGAGTGATGTTTAAATTTTTAGCAAGTATTGCTGTTTCTTGAGTCAAATCACCAGAAATTAAGATGTCTAAATTATTTTTATTCGCTAGATTGACATATTTGGGATTTTTAAGTCCAAATCCTGAAATAATTCCAACATTTTTTATTATTTTATTATCATCTAGCTTATTTACAATTCGAGGATTTGTGTATTTACTTAAAATATTTTCTTTTAATAATTTAAATTTGTAGTTACATTTGCAAATTCTACCAATACCTGTTGCTTTATCAAAAATATCTGTAACTTCTAAATTTAAATTATTAGCTAATGCTTCATTAGATCCTCCGTCAATAATATCCCAATTAGAATGAATAGTGTAAGTTGGAGTTTTTGGTTTAAATAATGGGGGGTGGTGTGTAATGATTAATGTTTTTTTGGGATAATTATCATATTTCGGATATAAATCCATAAATATTTTAATAGAATTTATATCTTGGTTTAAATCATAATTTCCTTGAAAACCTATTTTATCACTCTTTATAGCTAAATTTTTAGGTATTTTTTCATCTAAAAATTGAATAGTATCTTTAAGTTTCATTTAAATCGTTTCTGATTTTATATTATCTAATTGCTTTTTTATAAGCTCATCACATTCAATTGTTTCAATACTGGATATTTTAACTGCTTGTTTATTTGATAATTTTAAAAATTTATCAATATTTTTTTCCTTAAAGATTATTTCTTCATAAAATCCCATTTCACATGCACTATATAATACACCTTCTTGCTTAAAACTTTCATTTAATACATTTGTTAAAACACCAATAGTTAGGGTCATTGTTCCTGATGTTTTAGTATTAATTCCTTTTGTTTTTAAAATAGCTTTATTAGGAGATTTAACATTATTTAATCTTTCATGAATATTGTTTTTATTTTTTAATTTTTTATCATTATCTTCAGCTATTGGATCTTCTATTAAGAATGCATCAACATTAATTTTCAATGATTGTTCAGGGGTAATTCCACCAAAACCTGTTGTATCAATTATAATATCGCCTTCATAAATTAAATCAAGATTTGATGAAAATTTAATAGGATTTTTAATTTTCCCACCGATTGGAGTGTTAAGTAAATTTTTTAGATGTGGATAAATATCTATTAATAAAATGTTTGTATATTTATCACTTAATTTTTTAACAATACCCACTCCAGTAAAATAAGCTCCAATAACTATAATTTTTGAATTTTTATCAATATTTAAACTATCAATATAATTTAAACAAGCATTGGACTTTTTGTTTATTATTTCGTTGAATATGTCAATTAGTTTTGTTTTTGATTTTATCGTTAAAACTTCAGATGTAATGCCAGTATCAATATCCATATTTTAACCTACTTTTTTAAAACCAATCTTTTCTAGAGCTTCGCGAGCCTCATTTTCAACGGCAGTTTCAATGGATTTATTATGGATAAGATGAGATGGTGATGTTCCAGCAGTTAATATTCTTCCTTTATTATCAATAAAAATTAATAGCGATCCCGAACCGGGAATTCCTAATCTGCCCCTTGCAATTATTAAATCTCCATCACATTGGTCGAGTGCAATGTATGCTTTAGCTAATGCAGGTATTCTACTAGTATCTGCAGTATTAGTATTAAGATTTAAAATATCTGCTGGTGGAAGTCCGTACTCTTTTAAAATGTTGTTTAAAACTTCTACTTTTATTCCATTTTTATTTGGTATGTAAATTTTTTCAGCATTTTGAATATAGTTTTGGATTTCTTTAATTTCATCAAGTGTGTCTCCAAACCTACAATCATTTAAAGATTCATCAAATGCTTTTTTTATCATTTTTTCAAATGCCATTCTAAACACTATATTTTATTTTAAAAAATGAAAATTAAATTGTTTGTGGTTTTAATCCTAATTTTTTAATTACACCTACAACATCATTATAATTTCCATAAGATGGTGATCCAACACCTTTTACTTCAAATGGATAATTATCTGCAATAACAGTAGCTAGATTATTAGCTCCAGCATTTAATGAATATTCTACATTTTTAGGTCCAATTGTTGGAGTTGGCACTGTAATTCTTATTTCTGGATACATAATACGTGTAACTGCAATTATTTTTAATTGTTCTTTTAATGGAAATGGAGGATGATTTGCCATTGGTGTTTCATCATAAGGATTAAAACCCATTATTGGAATTTCACCAAGTGTTTTGAAATTATTTAAATAATGTAAATGTTTTAATCTATCTTCCATGCTTTCACCGAGTCCTAAAAGCAGACCAGATGATAATTCAATTCCAGCATTACTAATCATTTGACATACAAGTATCCTATCAAATAATTTTTCTCCAGGTTTGGCATTGTTAAATACATCTTCGTTAATTGTTTCTAGGTTACAACAAACAGTATCAGTATTTAATTCAGCTAATCTATTAATAGATTTCCCTGTTAAATCCCCACCTACATTAATTAAGAGTTCTAAATCTGTATTTCCTTTAACAATTTCAGCGGCTTTTATTGCTTGTCTACCTTTATAACCATATCCTCCAGAGCAACTTACACGAGGAATATGTGCTTCTTGGATCGATTTTGCAGCTTTAAATATTTCTTCATCAGATTTATAAAATGCACTATAATATCCTTTTGATGAAGTTTTTTCAGCAAATCCACAAAAGTTACACCTTGGTTGAATTTGGCATTTATTAGTAATATGAATTGTGGATGTTAATTTGATTTCTTTAGAGATGGAATTTCTAATTTCAACAGCAGTTTTGAATAATTTTTCTCTATCTTCATCATTTTGGATATTTAATAGTTCTAATAATTCATCATCTGTTAATTCTTCTCTTTTTTTTGATTTATCTAAAATTTCATCAATCAATTTAACACCAAATTTAGATATTGATTATTAAGTAAAAATAGTTAACTTATTTTTTAATAGCTACTCTCTTAATTATTAAAAAATAAGTTAAAAAAATGTTGATTATAAAACCAACATTGAACTTATTTGCTTTTAAAATTATTCTTTACCTAAGTATTCTAATACAGTAGGTACAATTTCAGCTAAAGATCCGAAGTTCATGGAGTCAGCAGTTCCTAATAATGCTTTAGGATCTAATTCAGAGTCCATTTTATCGATTCCAACATCTTGCATTAATCCAGTTACTTGGGTTAAAGCTTCGTTAGCCATCATTTGAGCAAATCCTGCAGGAGCACCTAATATTTGAGTTACAGTGTCTCTGTATGCTAAAATACCTGCGTAGGTAATAGCAGTCACTGCAGAACACATGTCACATACAGGTCCTAATAAGTTTGCAGGTAAGGTAAATGCAGAACCTCTAGCTTTTTCACCTAATTCTAATAATGTTTTGATAGCTGCTTCATCAGCATATCCTTCACCAATGTATGCTTGACCTTTCATTTCTGGTACAGCACCTGGGTGGTATGAAGCTACATTTACATTAACTCCAAGGTCTTCGAAGATTTTGTTGAATTCGGTAGTAGGAATAGTACATGCGTGAGTTACGATAGCACCATCTTTGATATCGCTAGCAAAGTTTTTGATGATATCAGGTTGCATACCTCCTTCTGGTAACCAAGTCATTACCCAGTCAGCATCAGCTACTGCTTCTGAATCGTCAGTAGTTACTTTCATTCCTAAATCTTCTGGGTGAGTAAAGTGAATAGCTCCTTTAGGTGGTTTCGCAAGTTCTTCAGCTTTTTTATTTACAGCTTCTCTGATAGGTACCATTACATCTTCTGCATTTCCATTTAAATGTGCATCGATTACAGTATCGTAGTCACATCCATCAACTTCTAATATGGTGAAGTCTTCATCAAATACTGGGTCAGATACTACTATTTCATCTACTCCAGCAAGATTTAATAATTCTGCACCCATTTCAATAGTTGAGTGAGTCATTGCGATGTTGGACTTACCAGTTTCTTTTGCAACTTCACAAGCTCTCCCGAAATTTGTAATACCGCTTGCAGCATGTGTTCTATAACATCCTGCACCTAAAATTGCTACTTTCATTTTTTTGTCTCCTTTAAATACGTATTTTAATTTTTTAAAGTATTTACTACACTCTAAAATATATATAACTAAAACTTTTGATGGTTTTTATTAAATATATTCAATTGCTAAACTATCATGTAGTAACAATTATTAATTAAGTATTAAAAGTATATAAATTTTTATATTAAATTTTCCTTTTTTTTAATCGTTTATTTGGGGTATGTAGGATGGTAGTATTATTTTTTTAATTTTTAAAGGATTTTAGTAATACTTTTTATTTTTATAAAATTAAGACGAAATTTATTTAATAAATAAGTTTACTTATAATATAATATATATTATAATATTTTGAGGGGTAGCATGTTTGAATTAATAAAAGAAGCTATTACTGATGATACTGTTGCATTTGAATTATCAAAAATGGATAAAGATGTGGTTGAAGTTGTTGATGCAATTTCAGAATTATCTTTAGAAGAAACTATGGCGTTGGGGATGAAATTTAAGAAATTTCCATTAGGCTGTGATTTAACAGAAGTTGTTGCTGGAACCTGTGCGTCCGATTTGGAGTTAAAAGATTTAATTGGAAACTGTAGATTGTCTGATATGATAGGTGCTCCAATTCATATTTGTGCATATGCATTTTCTGATATTGCAGAACATTTTGGAATGCGAGGAATTGAAATAATGAAAATGGTATATGATGCTGTTGATGTTCCACTAGATTTGGATCATTTTGGTATAAATGGGCCAATGAGGTTTCCTAAAAATATTTCTGGATGTGGAGGTGAATGTTATAATAAAGGACCAGCATTTACTGAATGCCCACGTGAAAGAATTCATGAGCGTTTAATTGATAAAGAAATGTTAGGGACTCCAGATAAAGAAGATTGGATTAAATTATCTTCTTCTGTTGCAGTTAATGTAACTTCAGAACAAACTGGTGATGGTCATGCAGCTCCTTATGAAGAAGCTAAAAATATTGCAGAGTTAGCTAAAAAATATAAAAAAGGGCTAGAAGCTATAATGTTTGTTGGTGATGGTTATGATGAACTTATTACTGGCTTTGAAAAATCATTGGAACTTGGTGCTGATGTATTTGTAGTTGAGGGAGGTCCATTTAATAGGGCTGAAAATGCAACAGAAGCCTATGCAAAAGCAATTGCAGCATCAAGAATTTTAGCTCCTGGTAAAGTTGTTGCTACTAACGGTGCTTATGAACACGAATGCAGAGTAGGACTTAGATCTGGTTTAAACATGATTATCACTGGGTTTCCTAAGAATCATCATGGGTATATGTGTGGTTATGAACCTGGTACTGCTAAGAGAGGTAGATTTGGTCTTCCAAGAGTTATAGAAATTATTAATGAAGAATTCCCTAATAGAGGATTACCTGTTCAAAAACATGATTTACTAGCTATAGCTACCGCTGTTAAAATAGCTGGTCCTGATTATATATATCCAAGAAAAATAGGATCTTATCACGTGGGTGATGCTCATTGGGCTACTTTAACTCATTCTAAGATGTATAAAAATCTTCAATTAAAACACACATTAAATGACATTATTGAATCAGTTAATGGAAATTCAGTTTCCTTGCATGGTGGAAGATTTATATCATGGGTAATAGCCAATGAACTTGACAAACATGTTGATGAAATTTATATTTCTGATGTTGATCCATGGGTATTAAATGCTACTGTAGATAATTTACAAGAAGAGTTAAATGCAACTATTATTGCATCTAATAGTGATAAGTCATGTTCTAGTCAAGCAGATTCTTCCATTATATCTACGACAATGATTCAAGTTAAAAATAATATTTTGAAAAAAGTTCCTAATGCATTAACATTGGTTTAAATAATCCTTAAAGTATAAATTTATTAAAATTAAATTTATGTATATCAATTTATTTATTTTAATAAAATTTTTTTTAAGGTGAAAATATTGAATCATAAAAAAATTATTTTGGTGGGTTGTATTTCGGCATTTGTTGCTGTTACAACTGCGCTTTTAGGTGTTGCAGGTACAATTATTGGGTCTGTTTTATCATCAGTCCTTTATAATATTCTTTCTGAAGCATTAGAACGACCTGTTGAAAAAGCTACTTTTAGTTCTAATTTTGAATGGGAAATAGCTTATATTTTTCCATTGGTTGTAATTGCATTTATTCAATTATTATTCATCTTTGCATTACTAGCACAATGGGGATTTTTACCTCACACATTTTTAAGTGTTTATCTTTCTATCCAAGATTTTGCAGATAATAATTTGTATAGGCTTTTAGGGTTGTCATTATTAGTCATTAGTGTGTATCCATTTATATTAAAACCGGATATAGTTAATAAGTCTCATGGAGCTATTGTTGCATTTGTTGGATTAATATTTTTAGCTAGGGGGTTTGTTGATTTTGGAAATTCATTTACAAATCTCTATGGGATAATATTTGTCTATTTTGATTTTCCAATAGCAGTTATAGCTTTAATATTAATATTGTTTGTAATTTATAAAATATTGGTTTCTGCTAATGAATCTGAAAAAGAGTTTAGAATTTATAAAGATACTTTAAAAGCTAATTCAAAACGTCCTCAATATAGGCAATCACGTTATAATTCACATCAATCAAGACCAAAATTTAGTCGTTATAATGAGCCCAAAGTTTATCAAAGAAGAGTAAGAAACGAAGATTCACAAGTAGGTATTAACGAATCTTCAGATAATATTCAATTTGAATCTAATGACTTATTGGATGATTATAAAAAATAAAAGATAATATGAGTAAAAAAGACAGCACATTAAAAGATATATTGGATTTAATTTTATATGAAAATCCAGCTACTCAGGATGAAATTGCTGAAAGATTAGGAATAACACGTAGATATGTTACTAAGTTAATACAACCACTTATTAAAGACGGAACTATTAAACGAGCTTATATGGTCGATTTAAAGAACTATGAAAAGTTTTCAAGTTCTAATGATAATGTTCCGAAAGACAATTCTGCGAATGTTTTAGTTCAAGATATGCTTGTTACTATGGAAAATCATGTTCATTCTCAACTTGAAGCTTCTTTTAATGCAATTTTGGAATATGATAAAGATTTAGCTAATTCTGCTCTTGAAATGGATTATACTACAAACAATATGGTTGAAAAAGTAAGAACTTCAGTTGAAACAATTGTAAGTATTAATCAGCATAATGTTTTATCAAAATCTATACTTTATAATGAAGTTGCATATGATTTGGAGCGTATTGGTGATTATTGTGGTCATATTGCAAAATTTGTAATCAACGATATTTATGAAGTTGATGATGCAATCTTAAAATATTTAAAAAAGATGTATAAAAAATCTCAAAAATTAATTAGGTTATCTATGTCTGTATTTTTAGAGGGCAAAACTAATTTAAAAGATGACATTGAAGATTTTAATGAATCAATTCATGTTATTCAATCTCAAGCTATAAATTTAATTGCAACACAAATGGCTGAAACTTCTTTCGATGAAAAAGAACGTTCAAACTATTTTATATATTTATTTAGAGTTATTAAAGCGTTTAAACGAATTGGTGACATTTCAATTGAAATTTTTGATGTAGCTGTTGAATTTCATGAGAATATTCCAAGATCTACTACTCCTCGTACTTTTAGATAGATTTTTACAATTTTTTTTAATAAACTCTACTAAATAATACTACTTTTTTTAGATTATTTTTTTAGTCTTAAGGATGTTTAGATTTTTGAACATGTTAAATTATTTACAAAAACCTTAAAAAAATATTCTAATGATTCGACCACTAATAGAAATTCTTCAGGGTTAATGTAAAATTAGGTAAATCATAATATACTACCATCACAGGCAGGAATAATATACTCTTTGTATTTGGAAAAACCTTTAAATTTAAACCTTGTAGAAACCATATTAAAAATTAGGGAAATATCAATATTATTGGTTTATTTTAATTAAATATTCCAATTTTTTCGTTATTTTTGGTTTAAAGAGTTTATTACTCTTTTTTATTTTACACTTGAACTTGTTCTTCACAAAAAAATTTTCAATTAATGCTTAAATTTTAATTTTAAAGAATATATTTGTTTTAATTTTTTTTACATTTGAAATAGTGCTTGTTATATTTCGAAAAAAACTAAGATAACTTATAATAGTAGAATAGAGAATAATTATTAATATGTACAGTAAAATAAACTATTCTTCATATTATTATTTGAATTCAAGACATTTAAATCTTTTGGATTTTGGATTAAAGATTGATGAAAAAATTCAAGACAAAAAACAATTAAAAACCAGTAAAAATCAAAATAAATTACTTTCTTTTATTGAATTAACATTTAACTATGTCAATTGGATATTTCCAAAATATTCATGCGATTACAGCAACCATATTTACAATCAACCACAATTCATTCACAATTTTAGCAATAAAAACTTATTTAAAAACAACATATAGAGAAATAATTGAAATTTTAGAAGTTTCTAACAAGATAACCAATTATTTAAAGCTTAATAAGCTACCACATTACACAACAATCCAAAAATTCTTTCTAAGAATGTCAGACACAAAATTAAAAGAATTAAATAAATTAATATTACTTATGCATCCTATAGATTGTCAATTAGCTGCAATGGATGGCAAAAACAGGACATTATGGGACTGTCAATTTGTTAGCTCTTGTTTTCGTTTTTCGATCCAGCCATCTTTTTGGTGCATTATCTGGTTGAATATTCCTTTTAATGTTCTAAATTTCTTTTTGTGTGCTTTGGGCATTGTATTTCCAATGTAATTTTCTATTTGATTGTTAGTACAGTCTAGTTTTCCTTTGTGTCTTTTTTTTAAGGAATTGTAATGTATTTTTTGTAATTCTGGGAAGAATTTTTTCTTTAAGTATTTTGCTAGAATTGGTGGATAAGTTTATTAATTCTTCTTTTAGGAAATTGATGTATTCATATTGCTT